>SLFT01000112.1 GCA_007124105.1 Candidatus Hydrogenedentota bacterium
ATAATGAATGTCCACTTTTGTGCCCAGCGTTTCATCCGGACTCTGGGTAAAATTCACATTGGACACGGTCGGACCCTGCGCAAAAGCGGTGGGTAGAATTATCAGTGTCCCTGTGGCGAGCAAGCAGACCAGGAAAAGATATTTGCGTCGCGCCAGCGCCGCCAATGCCACCGCCAACAACAGCGCCGCGCCCGCGGGCCATACACGCACTGGCAACGCAAAGGTCTCCTCGACAATTTCGAGGATGCCGTCATCATCAATCCCGCCCGTATTGCCCAGCGTATCCTGTCCACTGATACTGATAAGCGCCCAGCCAAGAGGATCTTCCTCGGTTATCTCATACTCATAAACGTATTCGTTTACTTTAGCGTCCTCAACGACCGTTGCCGGCTGGCTGTTTACAAGCACCTGCGGGTTGGCGTCCAATTGCTTGGACACCGAAAACGTAATCGTGACAGTATCATTCGGCGCCGCCTGCTCAGGTACTGCGACCAGGTTCATAAAGACCGGCGCTTCTGTATTCAACAAACCCACAGACGAGTCGCTGTATCCTGTCGCCGCAAAAGCCTCCGAAAAAAGCCCCATGCCTAAACCCACTACCAAGATGATTCGATAACCCATGAGATGTTCCTTTGCTGTTCTTCCGACCCACTACAGCAGGCGCATACTCGTCGCCACAATTCGGGTTTCGGATATTTCCTACTCTTGTAGATAACATGGCCGGCAAGTCAAAATCAAGTCACATCACAGGATTCAAATGTTAAATAATGGCTGTCTACATGGCGTTATGGGCGTTAAAAGTAAGCAATATAACTCAACGGACACATTGCGCCGCTGCACGTCACTCAGCAGACGCCTGTTCCGTATACCGCCGCAGAATCCGTTTCGCCACGGACAGTTTATGCACTTCATCCGTACCGTCGTAGATACGCGCGGCCCGTTCCATGCGATAAAAGACGGCGAGGGGCGTGTAGTCCGTAACGCCGAGTCCGCCATGGGTCTGCAACGCGCGGTCCACCACGCGCATCATGGTATTGGCCACGGTAAATTTGATGAGGGAAATCGCGTCCCGCGCCGCTTTCGCGCCGTGGTTGTCAATTATCCATGCGGCGTGCAGCACCATCAGCCGTGCGGCATCTATCTCGGCGCGGCTCTCGGCGATCCATCCCTGCACAAATTGTTTGGACGCCAACGGTCGGTCGGGGCTGATATACCGTTCCACGGCATACCGACACATCAGATCGAGGGCGCGTTCGCACACGCCGATCCAGCGCATGCAATGGTGAATACGCCCGGGACCTAGTCGTTCCTGGGCCATGAGAAAGCCCGCGCCCTCGGGCCCGAGCCTGCTCGACTGCGGTACGCGGCAATTGTCCAGACGCACCTCGGAATGGCTGGCCCAACTTTCGCCCCGATGGCCCATGAAAGGCGTTGTGGTCTCTATAATAAAGCCGGGCGTGTCGGTGGGCACAAGAATCTGGCTTGCGCGAAAGTGGGGGGGGGCGGCGGGATCGGTGACAGCCATGACCACGCAGAACGCGGCGCCGTCGCCGCCGGTGGTCCACCATTTCCTGCCGTTCAATACATAATCGTCGCCGTCCTTGACCGCGCTTGTGCCCATCCACACCGGGTTCGAGCCCGGATACTCCGGTTCGGTCATGCCGAAACAGCTGCGAATGTCGCCGTCCAGGAGCGGCTGTAGATAGCGTTCTTTTTGTTCCGCCGAGGCGTATTGCAGGAGCAGTTCCATGTTGCCGGAGTCCGGCGCTTGACAGTTAAATGTGAAATGCCCCAGGGGTGTCCGCCCAATTTCCACTGAAAACAGGCCGTGTTCAAGCAACGACAGGCCCATGCCGCCATGTTCTTTGGCGATCTGCGGCAGCCACATCCCCAGTTGTTTGATCCTGGCCCGTTTTTCATGCAAGGCAGGTTCCACCGCCGCGAACCCTTCATCAAAAAACATGGGTTCAAGGGGATACAACTCGTGTTCCACAAATTCCCGCGCCCGCGTCAATATTTCTTGTAATTCATTGCCAATGGAAAAATCCATCTTTGATTTCCTCTCCTTAGAAGGCGCCGCATGGGGCAATTCCTTTATTTCGGGTTACAAACAATGCGCCGCGGGACATCAAAGACCATGAAGCGAATTGCCAGTGGCTCATTCCAACACGTCCTGTCTGTCCTATAGGCCTTATACGTCATAGTATACGCAAGTCGGTTCTTGCACCCGCTTCACACACAAACCTTGCGTTAAGTATAGTCTTGCGCGGCGGAGGGTATCAACATCTGTCCTGTGAGTCGGCAATACGGCTGTGTTAAAATACCCATCATGTTCAAAATCGGGCAACGGGCCGTTCCAAACGGCCTTGTTCTTACCCAGCTGGAGTCGCTTTAACAATGTTTACGGTTTTTATATCGCTGCTCATTCCATTGTGTTTTTTTGCCGCTGTGGTTTTGGTGTGGCTGACCGTGCATTTACTTGCAAATAAGCAACTTGGCGAACGCAAGCAGGGCTGCAAGGGCCCCGTACCGGGTGAAAACGGCGAGATGTTATGTTGCAAGGGAGACGGAACACCTTGCGAGGAAGTTAAACAGAAGGAACGGCGCGGATGACAGGGGCGAAACGGCCAGACGTTAGGCGACAGGGCCGCGCGCGTTTTCCTCGGGCCATAAACTTCACAACCCTTGCATGTATCGTGGTGGTTTTGGCATCGCTGGGAGCGTCCTTCTCCGTAACGGCTTCCGAAACGGAAGAACTGGTGGTATGGATTATCTGGCACGACCGCGGCCTGGAAGCGGCATTCCGCAAGTTCGAGGTGGCCTATCCCGGCTATCGCATCATCACGGGGTTTCATACGGGCGTGACAGGCACGGGCCAACAGAAATTGCTCACGGCCATCGCGGGCGGCAGCCCCCCGGATGTATTGATCTTTGACCGTTTTTCCGTGGGGGAATGGGCGGTCCGTCGCGCATTGCGTCCCATGGATGACCTGCTGACGGACGCTCTGGCGAATGAGACGGCGGCGCAAACAGTGATCGCGGCTGTGGCAGCGGAGCGTGGGGGAGAGGCGCTCCAACCGCTGGAGCAAGTGCTGGAATTTTACGAGCGTTTTCCGGACAGTCAAATCGGGCATATTGGCGCACGGCTGCAACGCGACATCGAAGCGGGCGCCGCCACGGATGCGTTGCTGCCCCAGGCGCAACTGCTCGGGGAATTATGCGAGGGAATACACGAGGATGACTTTTACGAGGCGTGCTGGCTCGAGGGCAGTTATACCCACGACACTGGCGAACGCAGCGTTTATACCATTCCCCACAACGCCGATTCGCGCGCCCTGTACTATAACAGCGACCTGCTTGAACGCGCGGGGTTCGTGGACGAGCGGGGCGACGCGCGCCCACCACAAAACTGGGACGAGTTGAAGGAATACGCCGTTAAGTTAACCGAATACGACGCCGCGGGCAACATCACACGGCTGGGTTTCGCGCCTCAATATGGCAACAGTTGGCTGTATCTCTACGGCTGGCAAAATGGCGGGCGGTTCATGAGCGAAGACGGGCGCGTCTGTACACTGAATGATCCGCGTATTGTTGAGGCATTGCAGTACATGGTGGACATATACGAGGCATTGGGCGGCATCGAAAAAGTGAGCCTTTTCGAGACTACTTTCCAGGCGGGCGAATTCGACCCCTTCCTGACCGGTCAGGTAGCCATGAAAATAGATGGCGACTGGTTTCTTACAAGTATTGCCGACCTCGCGCCGAACCTGCGCTTTGGCGTCGCGCCCGCGCCGCCGCCGCAAGGACGGACGCCGATTACCTGGAGCGGCGGCTTCTGCTGGGCCATTCCCGAGGGCGCGCGCAATACCGAAGCCGCGTTTGAATTGGTGCGCTTTTTGAACACCACCCGGATGTGGATGTTCCAGGGGGATGTAAACGCTCGCTTTTTCAGAAGTCGTGGACGCGCCTTCGTGCCGCGCATGGCGCCGCTGCCGCGCATCAACGACATGTACAACGCCCGTTTCATCGAGAACAATGCCGACTTGCCCGCACGGGTGCGAACCCATTTCCCGCTCTTCTACGACCTGATGAACGTTTCTCTCTATCGCCCGGTGACGCCTGTGGGCACCTTGCTGTGGGACGAACACGCGCGCGCGGCGGAACGGGCCTGGCGACTCTCCATGACCCCTGAAGCGGCGCTCAGCCTGGGACAGCGCAATGTACAACGGCAATTGGACCTCTTGCACAGCGACGTTGACTATCCTGTCGTAAATTGGCGTTTTGTGATGCAGGGGATTCTTCTTCTGTTGCTGGCGACCGTGATGGTTGTCATGGCGGTGTTGGGCGGAAAACGCATCGCTCAACTTTGGGCCAACCCTGAACATCGCGCCGCGCTGTTTTTCTTGTCGCCCTGGCTCCTCGGGTTCTCCATTTTCACCGCCGGCCCTGTTATCGCATCGTTTATCTACAGCTTCTGCCGTTACGATGTATTGAACCCCGCCGAATGGGTAGGGCTTGACAACTATCGCCTCTTGCTTTTCGAGGACCCGCTGTTCTGGCATTCGCTGGCAAACACCGCCTACATGATCATTGGCATACCCCTGGGCATGGTGGTGGGTCTGGGCATCGCCATGTTGCTCAACACAGACGTGTACGGCATGAAATTTTACCGCACCCTCTTTTACCTGCCAGCCATCGTTCCCATGGTAGCCAGCTCCATTCTATGGATTTGGGTGCTGAATCCCTCCAATGGGTTGGTCAACGGATTCCTGCGCATGTTGGGCGTCAGCAATCCGCCCCTGTGGTTGCAGAGTTCGTCCTGGTTGCTCGGCTCGAAAGCCGCCATCATTCTCATGGGACTGTGGGGCGCGGGCGCGGGCATGGTAATCTGGCTGGCCGGGCTCAAGGGCATCCCGACGCATTTGTATGAGGCGGCGGAGATAGACGGCGCGGGGCCTGTCCGCAAGTTTTTCAGCATTACACTGCCCATGCTGTCGCCCTATATCTTCTTCAACCTGATCATGGGCGTCATCGGCGTCATGCAGATATTTACCCAAGCCTATATCATGACCCTGGGCGGCCCCGAAGACTCCACCATGTTCTACGCCTATTATTTGTTCAACAATGCGTTCAACTACTTCAAAATGGGCTATGCATCGGCCATGGCGTGGTTGTTGCTGGTTATTGTCTGCGCACTGACCCTGCTGCAACTGCGTTTGTCAAAGAGGTGGGTATACTACGGTGGTGAATAACAACACAAAAGCGCGATTTCAGACGGCCCTGCTGCTCTTCCTTGATCTGGCCGGCATTGCCGTGGCGGCGTTGCTGGTTGCCGGGGAAGGATTTGACCTTTCCCGGAGCGTTCTAGCGCTGCTCTTCGGCGGCCTGTTTCTGCTTGCCTTGGCCATTGCCTTCCTGCTGCCTTTATCTTACGCCAAGTCGGCGGGTATTCATGGTCTGCTTATTCTCGGTTCGCTCATGTTCATGTTTCCCTTCGCATGGTTGGTAACTACCAGTTTTAAGTACCCCGAAGAGGTGGTTGCCTATCCTCCGAAATGGATACCCGCCGTGCCAAAGCCAGAGGCGCGATCCCCCTTCGTGACGGCGGAATTGTATGATCGCGCTGAACCGCCTGCAGAAATGGCGGCCCAACGCTGGCAGCGGTTGCGACCCCGTATCGAGGAAACCCTGTGGCGCAGCAGTATGGAGCACATCAGCGCCGAACACCGGCGCGACCTGGACGAAAGCGCGCTTCGCTCCGCCCTGTTTCAAGCGTTGTGGAACACGCTCATGCCGGGAATGCCGCCCGAGACGTGGACGTATGACGACGAAACGCTGCTGGCCACACTCGCACAACGGGTCGCCATTGGCAGAATTGAAGACGTGTGGAGTTCCATTTACCGGTGCGTCGCCATGCGCGATCCTTTCGTGACCAGCGTGGAACGGCTGGACCACGAAATAGCCAGCCCGTTGTCGGCATGTATCAAGCAACGGGTCGCGCACACGGACAATATGTCGTTGCGACAGTTGCCGTTAACCCTCAGCGCCGACGATATGATGACACAAGTTGCGTACGATTTTGACAAAAGCCCGGTCGCGCGAATGCGCTTGGAACTGCCGCTGCCCATTCCGGCATCGGAATTGTTAAGCGTTACCCTCCCGCTGCGCCAAGACCGTTCCTGGCACAGGATCGG
>SLFT01000502.1 GCA_007124105.1 Candidatus Hydrogenedentota bacterium
CAGCGGCGCGTCCTTGACCTGAACCGGGCCATTGTCCTGCTGGTGAAGCCAGCGGCCGTTTGATTGCGCGAACAGGTTCAATATCTCAGGATGATGTGAAATAAGCGTTGCCTGTTGAATCCAGCTGCCGCAGGCGTCCTGTAACGCAAGCAACCACGGCTGAATTTCACGCAATGAAACAAAGTTGGCGGGTTCATCAATAAACAAACTATAGCCTTCATCCTTCAACCCAACCAGAAGCGTATAAAGAATTATCAGCATCTGCTGGCCGTCCGACAACTCATCAAAGGAATAGCGCAACGGCTTGCCATTCCCCAAACCAGTGCGCATGAAGACGTTCATAACCCGCGCTTCCTCGCCGCGCTCGCGTAAGCTGAAGTGATCGAAGCCGGGTATGATTTCCCGTATGCGCTGCGTCAGTTCCAGAATGTTGCCCTGCTGTTCCTGGGAAAGGAACCGGTATAGCGAAATAAAATTACCGGCATGGTCATCAAGCCGGGATGCCTCTCGTAAACTGGTGTTGTCTATCAGCGATGGCAATATGTTCACAATGACCCAGTGATCAATCTCCTGACGAAACCTTGTTAATAACGTGTTATCGCGGCGCGGTTGCAGCATGGCGATCCCGGAGCGACTCCAATCGAAAGGATATTCGGGGCCTTCCGTGTGATCATCGCGGTAAAGCTGGGCGTTCTTGTCGCGGTAGTGGTACAACGGCTTATCGTTCCAACACAGCCGCTCTTCATGAATCCTGCATGTGCGCAGTTCCGGGGCATGTTCAAGCGCCAACAAATAGTCATACCTGCCTTCGTCCAGCGTAATTTCAAGTTCAAAACGCTGGGTCGCCAGTGTTTGCCAGCGGGTCAAACTCTCATACTTGAACAACGCGTTCGCCTGTTCCTGGTCAACCAACAGACGTTGCAGGTTGCGCAGAACAGCGAAAACAGAACTTTTACCGCTGCCATTTGGACCCAGTAACAACGTTAACGGGTCCAACTTCAACTGAAAATTAACAAGGCTTCGGAAATTATCTATGTAGACTCGAGACAGCATCACCAACATCCTTATGGTTGCGGCATCGCTTGTAAGGCGGCACAAGTTACGTCTTACTGCAGGCTGCTGTAGTCGTCATTATATCATGATGAATATGGGAGTCGAAACAGCCGCAAAATACTTGCTTGGATTACCTTACGACGGTGCGAACGACACCATCGGAATTAAAGCACTCCAAACCAAAATCAAGCGGGTATAGAATCTGTTTTAATGAAGCTTCCGGAGAACCTTCACAAGAAAACACCTGGGGGATACCGCGCAGATGACCATTAACTTTTTCATCTTAGCGTCTCCGCGATCTCTGCTACTTCAACACCATACCGATACTACACAAAACAAGACGCCTGTTTCCACCTGTTTATTCAGCCGCGCTGGTAAATTGGTTAAACGCGTACACGAATTTCTCTTTTTGCCATGCCCTGCGGATGTCTGTGATCTATCGTTATTGATATCAATGCGTCATTACCCTTGGCGCACAAAAGCATAAGCGTCCAGCGCGCGCTTTCGCGCTTCCTGATGGTCTACCAGCGGCAACGGATACGTTTCTCCAAGGACGATATTCGCTTCGTTTAACGCCGTTTTCGATGCGAGCCAGGGCGTATGAATATGTTTGTCATCGAGCGGGGCGAGTTCTGGGACCCATTGTCGCACATAGGCGCCGGTTGCGTCGTAGCGTTCCCCCTGTTTTATGGGATTGAATATGCGGAAATAGGGGGCGGCGTCCGGGCCGCAGCCGCCCACCCACTGCCAGCCCAGTGTATTGTTCGCTATGTCGGCATCCACCAGCGTGTCCCAAAACCATGCGGCGCCGGACTGCCACGGCAGGAGCAGGTGTTTCACGAGAAATGATGCGGCGATCATGCGTACGCGATTGTGCATCCAGCCCGTGCGCCACAGTTCACGCATGCCCGCGTCCACGATGGGATAGCCCGTAAGCCCGCGCTGCCATTGCTTAAGCGCGTCGTCGTCGTTGCGCCAGGGGAACCGCGCGAACTCGGGGCGCATGGGCGCGTGGGTCATGGCGGGGAAATGGCGCAACAGGTACACGCCGAACTCGCGCCAGAAAAGCTGGCGCAGGTATACGCCGGCGTTGTGGGTCAATTGCGGGTCGCGCCGCTCCGTACAGACGCTGTCAATAACGGCGGTGATAACACGCGGGCTGATTTCGCCGAAGCGCAGATGTGGCGACAAACGGGATACGCCCTGTTGCGCGGGATAGTCGCGCGCCTCTTCGTAGGTCGCGAGCGCGCTGTCTACAAAACGCTCCAATTGCGCGGTTGCGCCTTCCTCGCCGGGCGTCCATGCATCGCGGAGTCCGGCGGCCCAGTCATGTTCCGGCAGTAATTTCAAGGCATTCACTGTTACGCCGGCGGGCTTTTTGCGCGGCGGGACAAGCCGCGTCGGCGCCGGCAACGGTTTGATGGCGGGCATGGCCGAGGCTGTTTTCCAGAACGGGGTAAACACCTTGTACGGCGTACCGGCGCCGTTCATGACGGTGTCGGGGTTAATGAGATGGGTTGCCGCCGCGAAGATGCGACAGGCAACGCCAGCGCGTTGCAACGTTTCGGCCAGACGGTCATCCTGCGCCCCGCCGATGGGATCATAGGCGCGGCTCCAGAACACCGCGTCGGCGTTATATGCCGCCGCAAGTTTTGGAAGTTCCGTTTCCGGAGCGCCCGCGCGAATGAGCAACGGCGCCCCGAGGGCCGCAAGCGCCTTTTCCAGCGCGGTCAAGGAATAATGCAGCCACCATTTGGACGCGCCGCCGGGCATGGCGGAGGCATCACTATCAGGCTGCCAGAGGTATACGGGCAACACCGGGGCCTTTTCGCGGGCCGCACTGTACAGGGCGGGATTGTCCTCGATCCGCAATTCCTGCCGGAGCCATACGATGTTTGTCATAGTGATTCCCGACGTAGATATTGATGCGCACACGCCCCATCCGCGGCTGTAATTGCAGGCTCTTTGGCTGTGAAGTCGCTATTCCTCAATTCCGAGGATATCGCCGTACCGGTCAACATCCAGATCGGGCGCTACCGGCAATGCGTCGCTGCCGTCTGGTTCGATATAGTGTTTGCGGTCTAACCGGTTATTTACAAACCCCAGTCGCGCTTTCGATCCGTCCTCGTTTTCCCATACATGCCAGTGTATCAGAAAAGGCGGCGTATACCCTTCGACTCCCGGGTCGTGTTCCGTGGTATGTTCGTCGGACGGAAAGCCAAACTTTTCCTCGGCCTGTTCGTAGCTGAGGCCGTAATACAGGTTCTCCACAGTTTCTTGGGTAATAAAGGGGCGTTCTGTCGGCGTCTCATCTTCATAAGGCGTCAGGGTGATGTCCGGCGCGGTGGTCTTTTCCAAGGGCGCTGTTTCGGAAACCGGCGCGCGCACAGGTTGCGTCACGCTCAGCACATACCCCAGCCCGAGCACCACGGCCAGAACCGCCGCGCCAACAATAAGCGCTGCTTTTGGCGACATATTCATACCTCCGTACGGTAGAGACAAAACACGGTGACAGGTCATCGTCTGATGCGAGCGCTGTCAACCACCGCGTTAGTATCGCATACTCCAGACGCTGTGATAAAACAACTTGTTGAATCACTCATGGACAGAGAGGGTACTTCGGTATGACGCTTGTTGCGAATGCAGTAACGTACCCAAAGAAAAAAGCGTCTGCAATTATGGAAAGCGGCAATGCCCCACAACCTTGTGAGCATCTGGAACATGCTTCTGCGACAGGTTTACTGTACTCGCCGATCAGAAACATGTTATAAAGAAGGCCATGCGAAACGTTATGTACGAAGACGGAACATAATAAATTGAGATGACGCGCGTTACGGCCGCTGTTCTGGGTAAGACGCTCCAACCGGTCGTGTACAAGACGGCGTCCCCCGTTGAAATCGCAGACACCATAAAGGAGGTTGCCATGAAGCGTTTTACTTGTATTGTTGCGCTGTTGCTTGTTGGGCTGCTGACTTCGCTGCCCGCAGTCGCTGACGCCGAAAACACTGCCGCGCCGCCCGATCCGTACCAGGCGCAACGGGACAGGATGGTTGACCGAGACGTTGGCGGGCGCGATGCCTGGGGCGTGCGTACGCCTGTGGAAGATAAGCGCGTACTCGAGGCCATGCGCATTGTGCCGCGTCACGAATTTGTACCCGAAAATATTCACGCCCAGGCCTACGCGGACAGTCCCCTGCCCATCGGATACGGCCAGACCATCTCACAGCCTTATATCGTGGGGTACATGACCGAACTGCTCAACGTGGCAGAGGACGCGGTGGTGTTGGAAATTGGCACGGGTTCGGGTTACCAGGCTGCGGTATTGTCGCCGCTGGTGAAAGAAGTGTATTCCATCGAGATCATCGCGGAACTGGAGAAAACCGCCCGGGCGGCGCTGGACAGGCTTGCGTACGACAATGTCAAGACGAAAGCGGGCGATGGCTATCACGGCTGGCCGGAGCACGCGCCTTTTGACGCCATTATCGTAACCGCCGCGGCCAGTCATATTCCGCCGCCGTTGGTGGAACAGCTTAAGCCTGGCGGGCGCATGGTCATCCCTGTGGGGCCGCCGGGTCAGGTGCAGCATCTGATGATCGTGGAAAAAGACGAGGACGGCGCGGTACGACAGCGGAACGTGATGCCAGTGCGATTTGTGCCCTTGACGCGCACGCGGGAGTAGCAACAGTTTTTATGCTTGCCCTTCATCTACTCGTATTCATCGTCAGCGCGGTTGGCATCGCCTATCAGGTCGCGTTGATGCGCGTTTTCAGCATCGGCCAGTGGCATCATTTTGCCTACATGATTATCAGCATTGCCATGCTGGGCTTCGGCGCGGGCGGTGTGATGCTGGCGCTGGCCGGCGCGCGCATCGCCAAAAGCGGCCGACAACTGCTGGGACCGGCAACGGTGCTGCTGGCGGTGTGCCTTCCCGTATGTTATGCGGTTAGCCAGCGCGTTCCCTTCGAGACCTTCGAGATCATTTCGCAGACGCGACAGCAAATGCAATGGCTGCTGTGGCTGTATGTGATTCTGGCGGTTCCCTTCTTCCTCACATCGGTTTGTATTACACTGGCGCTGATGCAGGCGTCGTCTCGGGTGGGGCGGCTCTATTGCGCGTCCATGATAGGCAGCGGCGCGGGCGCGTTCACCATGATTGGCCTGTTGTCGTGGATACATCCGCAATACCTGCCGTCTGTCATGGCCCTTGCCATGCTGGTCGCGGTGGGCGCCTCGGGAAAGTTATATCCCCGTTATCCTGTGAAACGAATGCTGGCAAGCGCCGCGCTGATCCTGCTGGCCGCTTACGCGGGCTGGACGCCTGTTCGCCTCTCTGAATACAAGGGGCTGTCCTACACGATGCAGTACCCCGACGCGCGACTCATCGCGGAGACCACGGGGCCATTGTCCGTGCTGACCGCGGTGGCCTCGGCGCAGATTCGCGAAACGCCCGGGCAACTGTCCTACAGTTACCCCTGGTCGGAACGGGGCGCAATCCCGGAACAGATAGGCTTGTACTTCGATGCCGGCGGCGTATCGCCCGTGTCCCGTTTCGACGGCGACCTTGACGCGTTTTCATACTGGGATTATGTGCCGCCCGCGCTCGCCTATCAGCTGGTCGCGAACCCGGAGACGCTCGTCATCGGCGCGGGCGGCGGCGGCGATGTACTTGGCGCGCTTTACCACGGCGCGTCGCATGTTGACGCGGTGGAGGTGAACCGGGCGGTATTTGATCTGCTTGAAGAGAACGAGGAATTGAACGCGTTTTACGGCGACCTCTACAAGCGCCCGGACATAACGCCCATTGTCGCGGACGGACGCGGCTTCTTGCAGTCGAACGAAAAACAATACGATCTCATCCAGATTGCGCTGCTTGACTCCTTCAGCGCGGCGTCTGCGGGGGTACACGCGCTCAACGAAAGTTACCTGTATACCGTGGAGGCGCTGGAGCTCTTTCTGGACAGGCTGACCGACGACGGCGTGGTGGCCATTACACGGTGGCTGAAGACGCCGCCCCGGGATGCGCTGAAATTATTCGCCACCGTGGTGGAGGCCTGCGAGGCCTTCGGGATCGAAGAGCCGGCCGCGCATATTGTTTTTATACGTTCCTGGAACACG
>SLFT01000299.1 GCA_007124105.1 Candidatus Hydrogenedentota bacterium
TGTCAATAATCGAAAAAAGGTCGCCGCCAGTCACAACGTCCATATCTTCGATCCATTCCAGGCGTCCGTCTACCCGTAGCAGCGGCGAACAGCCGACTTTAAGATGAACGTCCGATGCGTTGCGTTCCACCGCCAAATGAAGCAGACCTTCAAAATCCAGTGCCATGAGGCTATTACTCCTTACTGTTGTTATTAATGAACTTCGAGCGCGGACGTTGTCCGCACCCTGGAAGTAAAAAGCGGCAGCGTACTGTTGACGTACGCGCGTCACACACACGCGCTACCCGGACCATGCCAGATAGCAGACGCCGAATGTCGGTTCTTTATGCGGCACTGATCTTCGATCTGATGCTCCGGAGACAAGCAGCGAGAAAGATCAGGCGTTTCTTCGCAGGCGTATGTGGGAACTTCGAAACCGCAGCGCCCAATATACCATAACCAGCGCCCCCAACGAAAACAGCGCACAAAGTGCCGCGAGCAGGCCGGTCGGGAGCAGCAACGCAAGCGCTGCCAACATTACCACGGGCATCAGCGCGCCACGGGTTGCCCAGGCTGCCCAGTGATGGGTGGCGATGAAGGCGGCTGCTGCCGGACCGACGCGGTAATAGACATCCACGAATGCCGTACCCGGCGCCGACGCCAACAGCACACGGTCGCGAAACAGCCTGAGCACGGTCAGTTCGCGCGACAACGAGGCGCCATAGGCGGCGGTGGCCACCATGCAGGGGCTGGGCGGCTCTTCCGCCAGCCATAGAACGCCAAAAGCGCCAAGGATTATACCGCCTATTACGGCATAGTCGCGCACAGTGATGGGGGCGCCGGTAGGCGGTTCCGGCTCGCCCTCACCCGGCTCACCTTCACCCGGCTCACCTTCACCCGGCTCACCCTCCACAGGTATTGGTTCACCCTCCGCCTGTTCGCCTTCGTGATAGTGCTCGTCTTGCTTGGCGTACAGGGCCAGCGTCCAATCCAACGACCCGGGGATGCGTACACCCGAGTCTGGTTGTGCCAGGGCAAAGGCAATATCTGGAGCGGCGCTCCATACCAGGATGCCCGTTAATAGAATCCTTATCCATTTATGCCGTTGATTGTCGCGCATACAAAAATCCTGACAGTTCCTATCTATATTCACGCGGTTACGGAATAAAGAACAAGTGTCCATGAACAAGTTGTGTTCATCAGTCAGCGTATCTGACCCCGTATCCCGCCGGGGGGTTATTGTTTCGGCGAATTTTCCAACATCTCAGGCGTGTTGTTTGTCCGCTCGCTTCGATCTATTTTCGCACGGTGTGATCCGATGACCTGCGCAAAGCGCCTCAGATGGAGCAGTCGTCGCAGGTCTACAGTCCGACTTTGTAGACAAGCAGGGCAACACTAAACAGTATAATCTTATGGGGTTCTGTATGCAAACAAAAGCAACCTGAGCGTAATGCAAATGGCGAACTAGAAAATACGCGTAATGGTTCAGCAGGGGGGGGGCAGCGTTGCGCAGAATGGGTGTCGCCGTAGCTGTCTGCCATTGTCGGACGCGGCCGGATGGCGTCCGGGGCGTCAGACGATGGCGCGGATTGGTGTTTATGTGTTATGTCGGGTTATCATGACGTTATGAAGAACAAGACAAGGATCACAAAAGCGCATCCGCTGCTGTGTGTGCCGATGGTGATGGCGGTGGGGCTGGCCCTGCGCTTATACGGCCTGGGCGACGAGAGCGCCTGGTGGGACGAGTATGCCAGTCTGGCTTTTCTGGACGCGCCGTCGTTGCCGCTGTTCTTGCAACATAACCGCGCCCTCGATCCCGCCACGTTGCCGTTGTACTTTGTTGTCCAGTATTACTGGGCTCATTGGGTGTCGTCGTCTGTTTTTGGATTGCGGCTGCTGGGCGTGGGCATCGGCATCGCGACGATTCCCGTTGCCCATGCCTTGGGCGCGCGGTTATACGGTCGGCGCGCGGGCTATGTAGCGGCGTTGTGTATTGCTCTGTCGCCTGTACATATTCACCATTCCCAGGGCATACGCATGTACGGACTGCTGATCCTTCTGAGCGTTGCCTCCTTCTGGTCGCTGTTGCGCATGTTGCAGCGCGGCCGCCGTTCGGGCTGGTGGCTGCACGGGTTTTGCGGCATGTTGCTCTATTGGACCCATCCCTTCGCGTTGCTTGTGCCGGCGGCGCAGGGCGTCTGGTTGTTGTTGCACCGGCGCTTGTATCGCGCTGTATTGCCCGGTTTTATCATGATGCACGGCATGTTGGCTTTTCCGGTGGTTGTGTACATCCTTTCCATTCGGTTCTGGCCCGAAGACGCCACCAGCGCCTGGCTGGCCGCTCCCGGCATGGGGGCGATGCTGGCCGACCTGTTTTTTGACGATGTCATCGGGTTTCACTGGCAGCTGCGGCTTGGCGATATCGGCCTGCAACTGGGCGCGTTGCGGCTACTAGGCGATTTCGCGCTGGTCGCTGTTATTGTCGCGTGCCTGGCGTACTGGGGGTATACAGCAGGCCGCGCTTCCGCAACGCCTGTCAAGCGCCACACGCTGCTGCTGGCATGTTGGCTTGTGCTGCCGCCGCTGATATTGTTTGTCGTTTCTTATCTGTGGCGGCCCTGCATGTTTCCCCGGTACACCGCCCATTGCGCTGTGGCGATGTATCTCCTGCTCGGCGGCGCGGTGCAACAGCTGCGCGACCGCGAATGGCGCTGGTGCGCTTATTGTGGGTTGGCGGGACTGTTCCTGTTTCAATGGGCGGTCACCCTGCCCGGCCCGCAACGTACCGACTGGCAATCGGCGGCGCGCCATATCCGCGACGAAGCCGCGCCAACGGATATCGTGCTGGTCGAGGACCTGCTCTGGCGCGACGTGTTTGTTTACAACGCCTCCCGTCTGGACGGCGCGCCGCTCGACGCGCCGGTGGCCGCCGCGGCGAACGCCGCGCTGCTTGCGGCGCAATGCGCCCTGTTTCTTGGCGCCACAGGCGGCGCGGGGAGCGGCTGGGCCGTGATAGCAACGGACTACTTTGAAACGGCGCCGCCCCACGAATTCGAGCGGGAACTGACGCGCCAGGGGCTTGCATGCGAAGGGCCCACAACATTTCCGGGCATCCGCCGCGTGTATGTGTATCGTGTTGTGGCGCGGCCCGATGCGCCGCCGCCTGACACGCTGGCCGCGGTATATGGCGATGCCGTCGCCGCTGCCCCCCAATCCCCGTTCGCCGGATACCTGGCCCATGACGCCATGCAGGCCTTCGCCGAAGTGGCGCACGCCCTCGCCCGACAAGGCCGCGCGGAGCCGTCCCTGGCGCTGTTGCGCCAATTGTTTGCCGTCAGCCCCTTCGCGGAAGAGGTCTACGGCAGCCTGGCGCGCGCCATTGCGGAAGGCCGCGATACCGCCCCCATCAACGACGCCATACGCGCATTGTGGGACGGGTACGGCTATCGCGAGAATCAGCGCCATGAACGGGCGCGAGAGGCGTTCGCCGACGCATGGGCCCATGATCCGCGACTCCATGTCGCCGCCATGGAACTGGGCATGGAACTGGCCGCGCTGGGCCGTTACGCCGCCGCCGCCGACCCGCTTGAACAGGCCGCAGCAACGGATGCCGAAACCGCCGAACTGGTGGACAACCTGGTACGCGCCATTCGCAACGGCGAGGACGCAACACGCCTGTTTGCGGCGGTGACGGCGTGTCGCGATGGGTTAATCGCCTTGAGCATGGGGGACCTGGAAAGGGCGACGGTTTTGTTTGAACAGGCCCTGACCGATGATCCGCATTTGCCCCGCGCGCAGGTGATGCTTGGGTTTATTTACGCCATGGACGAACAGTACGACGCGGCCTACGATTTGTTTGACGCGTACCTGGCCCACGGCGCTTATCATTCGCCGGTAGCCTACACCCATCTTGCGCTTATCCACCTGTTGCGCGACGAACCGGAACAGGCGCTTGCCCGCGCCCGGAAGGCGATGGCGCTGGACCCGCAGTTCAAACAGATTGCCGAAGGGTTGATTGACGCACTGCTGGTCAACGAGGACTACGCCGCCGTCGCCCGCGAACTTGAACGCCTCGAAAACGAAGGCGTCCGGTTCCCGCCGGTTTTTGCCGCATATTTGCAACAGCGCATGCGCGCGGCAGCGGGGGAGTAACAGCCCCAAATTCTGCCGAGGTTTATGGCGTTCAATTCGGCCGCGCTTTCTGATGCGCGAGCCAGTCTTCATTGAACATGGTGTGCATAATGGAATAGCGGCGGTAGGTGTACAGCAGATGTATCATGCCGTCGTCGGCCTGAATGATGCTTGGATAAGAGAACTCGCCCCAGTCAGTGGCCAGGGTAATGAGATTGTCCCAGGTGTCGCCGTCGTCGTCAGATTGCATGATGACCAGGGGATAGCGCGACCCGGTCTCCGTGTCGGTAAACACCTGCAACACCCGTCCACTTGCGAGTTTGACAGTGTCAAGGCCGGAACCGGGGTTTCGCAGTTCTGTTCTTTCGATGCGCGTCCAGCTATGGCCATGGTCCGTGGAAACGCTTTTCATGGTGCGCGGACTGCTGCGCAAGAAGCAGACCAGGTCGCCGTTGTCGCGCACCACCACAGTAGGTTGACTCGCGCCCTGGATAAAGCCCCGTCGCGACCACGCGCCCGTCTCTTCGTCAAGTACCAGCAGGAACGAGCCGCTCCCTTTCCCTTCCACGTTGCCGCTGATGGGCAGCGCAAACGTACCGTCGGCAAGCGTCACCGGCGTATTGCGCGGCAGCCATCCGTAACTGCCTTCGATTTCCACGTCCTCGCTCCAGCGATGGCCGTTGTCCTCCGAAGTGCGCACCAGCAACCGGCAATCGCTCCAGCCCGAGCCGCGCCGTTTCGGCCACGACCCTTCCATGCGGCCCCAGATAATGTACATGCGCGCGTCCGGCCCCTGGAAGACGACCGCGTTGCCCGGCGGCTGGCCGTGGTTCACCAGCACGCGCTCGGGCGGCGTCCACGCGGCGGCGCCGCGCTCGAACCGCGCCATGTACAACGCCTGGTCCTCGGCGGACTCGTAGCTGCCCCCATACCACAGCGCCAGGATATCGCCGTTTGGCGCTTCCGCCACGGTCGCGCAATGATGCACCGCCGCGCCGGGTATCTCCTGGAAAATGAACTGGCTGCGCAGCAAGGGCAGGCCATAGCGGTTTTCCACCTCGCGCGGCGGGCCGGGCGCGTCCATGGCCGTCCCTTCCACAGGCGTCCGCGTCGTTTCCACCGCTTCGCCCTCGAGGTACTGTGTCACAGCCTGTTCGAGGCCCGGCGCATCTGGTCCGCCGCCCAGGCCGCCGTGGTACAACAGGGTCGCGTCCCTGTCCAGCAGAAAAAACTCTGGCGTTGTCGTGGCGCCAAAGGCGGCGCGCACGGCCCCGGTCACATCGCGGTAAATGGGAAAGATAGCCCCGAGGTTCGTGGCGAAACGGCGCAGCGCGTCGCCGCTCTCGTCCGGGTTCACCGCCACGCCGATAAACAGGATGTCGAAGCGGTTCGCCTCATGCAGCGCATTTATCCGCGCCATCAGCGATTCAGTCGTGGCGCATCGCGAGGAAAGGAACAGCATCACCGTGCCCCGGCGCGTGTCGTAGTTGTCCTGACGCCGTTCAAAACCGTCAAGGGTCTCGAAAGTGACCGGCGGCGCCTGCTCGCCAATCTCCAGCGCCGTCGCGCTCGATGCCGCCAACAATAAAAGTGTACCCACCAGCATTCCCATTGGATTACGTCGCATGATGATTCATCTCCCTGGGGACAAGCCCCGTTATAGCGTTCACGTGTACAGTACCTGAAAATGTGACGCGCATCATAATCATACCTTTTTCCGTGGGACAAAACAAAAGATACAGGGATAATTACGTTTTGCAAGTTCATCCGCGGTGGGACTCCTTTTTCTACCACAGATGGACACGGATAAGAATTGATAATTGATAATTGACAATTGACAATTGACAATTGACAATTATCCTCGCCCCCGACCTCCTCGCCCCCGACCTCCTCGTTACGAAATTGGATTTCGTAACGCACGCCACCACCCCTCGCCCGTCCTCTCCTCGCCCGTCCTCTGCTTGCTCGTCCTCTGCTTGCTCGTCCTCTGCTTGCCCGTCCTCTGCTTGCCCGTCCCCTCCCTCTCCTCGTTACGAA
>SLFT01000220.1 GCA_007124105.1 Candidatus Hydrogenedentota bacterium
CGCCGGCTGACAGCGTGTCGGGACACGTCGAAGTCGGCGGGCAAGCAAAGTGGCTGAGATGGCGTAAGATTCGCAGGCGCAACAGAAATCTGGTGAAATATCCGGGTTAGCCCGTGTACGCGTCTGGTGATGTGTCAAATACTCTACCCGACTATCCTTCCTCGATAATCTTGAAGCCCATCAGGTCGGCCAGATGACGCGCGCTCTGAATATGATCGCCGTAATACACCACGCGGTGCAGCAGCGTCATGGCGTCTTCGGTCTCAAGGGCGTGGCTCCAGTCCGCCGCCATGCTGGCAGCGTCGCGCACTTCCGTGACAATCTGTGTACGGCATCCGTGTACGGACTGCTCTGGAACGTCAATAATGGTTCCCTTGGAAGCCAGCAATGTATCCAGGTTAATCAGTTTGGTTCTGGTAATCTCCTGGCCGATGCGATAATGTATTTCAGGTACGCTGCCGCTGCCGCCGACCTCGGAATGGCCGCGCAGCAAGTAGGGCGCTTCTTCGCCATCGAAACCGTCCATCTTCAGCGGCGCGGTGCAGTGGGCTGTCCACAAGGCGTTTCGCGCGGTGTCGAAGGTGGCATTGCCCTGGAAACCGGGACGGTCTATGGCGTACCGGAACATAAGCATGGTCAACAGCGAGTCCATGTCGCCTTCGCAGGCGGCGGGGATGCCGCGATCGTGAAGACGCGTGTAACCCATACAGGGGAAACCGCGCGGCAGCCACCCCATGCAAGTGCCAATGGCCAGGGCGTCAGCTTGCTGTTGTTCGATGAGATCGCTTAACGCCACACTGATGCGCGCCGCCTTCTCGATGTCCTCGCTGGTCGGCTCGATAATGCGCTTCGCCCCCTGGGTCCAAGCGTTGATTTCGGCTTGTACGGCGTCTTCGTCAACGCCGGCCACCAACGCGTCAATCATGTCTTCGTCCACCGCAAGCACCTCGGCGCCCAGTCGTTTCTTCACTTCTTCCGGCGAACGCGCCAATTCCGTGCCGCGCGCGGGCGGGAACAGCAATATCCTTGACTGACGCATCATGGGAACCACCCGCAACAGTGACAGGGCCCGTTCCAGCTCATCATAATCGCTGCTGGCCAACAACGCCACGCGATGCCCCGCCCGACGCCATCGCGGCGCGTACATCCAGTCATGGCCGCTTGCGGGCAACGAAAACACTGCCATGGCCCGGTTCGCCGCAAGCACCGGCCCCACCACGCGGGTCAATGCGAAGTTCTCCACATTGATTGCCAGCACCGGCGCTTCCGGTCCTGCCTGTTCCAGCAGTGCCGCGGTCTGATCGGCGTTGACCGATTCGCCGATGATCAGTTCAATGTTCCCCAGTTTTTGCTCCGCCTCGGCAAGGCGCGCACGGATAGCGCTGATTTGTCCGGCGTCAGCGCCCCAGTTGCGATCCGCCGGCACGGGCGTTCCCGTAAAGATAACGCAAATACGGGACTTACCCCGCGCGCGCGTCGGCGACGGCGTCTGTGACGCCCAGGCCTGCGGCCAGGTCGCCCGCGACAACAACAATCCGGTTGCCGCCCCCATGCCAAAAAACTCTCGTCTCGTACAGTGTTCGCACATGAGTAGACTCCTTTTGTCTTAGTGTGACATGCAAAACCTGCGGGCGTCCTTGCCCGCCTGTGAATACAAATTGCCGTAACTGTCTAACAATAGACCTCAAAAGTGAACTGTAGGGTGGATGAAGCGAAACGAAGTCCACCGTAATAAGTACTGCGGCAGAACGGTGGGTTTCGCTTCGCTTCACCCACCCTACAGAATCCAAAAGTTTGATTGAAGAAGGCATCATGCTAGACAGTTACAAATTGCCTACATTATCCAGTATACCACGTTCCGGAATAACTGGCAACGACCTCTACAAGGCGCTTCCGCTTCGCGTTCCCCATGGACGGTATTGGCCGTATTGACGGGATGGACGGATACCGCATCTACATTGACGCGCATCTATTGATTTCCACGGCGTTTAGTCCAGCGAATTGCGTTCATCGTGGTAAGCATGGTATCGTAAACAATTGTTTACCTGAAACCTCAGAAAGGAGCATGAAATGAAAATCCTGGACCAGAAACGTGGTGTAAGAATGCATGTTGGACGTATCGTACAGTTCTGCGGCGCTGCGGCGTTGTGTCTTGTTCTGGCCGCGTCCGTTGTCGCTGAAGCGCCGGTGACAGAGGACAGCATAGACGCTGCAATGGAGCTGGCCGCCCGGCAACAGTATGACGAGGCGGTGGCATTGTTCGAGCGCATAAAACAGGAGCGCCCCGAAACTATCGAATCCATCAACGCCCACAAGATAGGCGTGGTCTATGCCGTACTGGGCGACCGCGCGCGCCATGAAGCCCACTGTCGCTGGCTGATGGACCGCTACCGCGACGCGGAATTACCGTCGGACGCCGAACGGTCCGTCAAGTCTTATGCGCTGTTTCCAAGCGCCGACGATCCGGCGTTGCTGGAGCATACGCTCGAGCGTACGCGCTACGCTGTGAAAAACGCCGTGGAGAAGGGAGAACTCGAATATCTGCTGTGGTTCCACGCGTCCCAGGGCATGGCGGAATACCGCACCGGCAACTACGATGCCGCAATCGAGCAGCTCGATATGGCCGCGCCGGCGGACAATATCTATATCAGCAGCCTGGCGCTGCCCTACCTGGCCATGACGGAACTTGCCCGGGGGAACGATGAGCGCGCCAACGCGTTGCTGGAACAGGCGCGTGAAGCGGCAACCAAACTGCCCGATCCCGAATCGGAGGAATATCTGGAGGAGGGATGGACGGACACCCTCACGACGCAATTCGCCTTACGTGAAGCCGAGCGTGTATTTGCCGCGAGCGAATAGAAACGCGGCAAAAACGAGGGCTGACAACCGCGAGAAATTATGGGCCGCGCACAGCGCCCCGCAACACGCCGGCGCCTGTCCCCATTTTTAGGGATACCCATAATCCGCCGGCGGTCCATAGATCATGGTGTCGGCGCCGCCGCTGCCGGGCAGGGGCGGTCGGTTCACCGTCGGCAACCATTGCTGAAACTCGTCCACGATATGACGATGCGCTTCATCACGCGCGAGATTCACGCGCTCACCGGGGTCAACGCTGTGATCATACAGCTCTTCTGAACCGTCCGCGTAGCGGGTGTAACGGTAGCGCTCGGAGCGCAACGAATGGTTGTTCGGGCCAAAGGTGGTGAGCGCGGGCCGTTCCCAGGCCGTGTCGGGCGCATCGAGCAGCGGTTGCAGGCTCTTGCCCTCGAGCGTGTCCCGTGGGGGCAGACCGCACAGTTCCACCAGCGTCGGGTACAGATCAATCATGCCCACCGGACGTACACAGCGTTCACCCTGGGTGACGCCCGGCCCCGCGATAATGAGCGGCGCGCGCGTGGACTCTTCCCACAGCGAGCGCTTGCCCCATTTCAGTTTTTCGCCCAGATGAAAACCGTGGTCGCTCCAGAGCGCAATAATTGTATTGTCCGCATAGGGGCTTTCGCGCAGGGCGTCCAACACCTCGCCCACATAATGGTCAACGAAAGTAACGCATGCCAGGTAGGCCTGCACGGCATGTTCCCATTCGCCGAGTTCAAGCACATAGTCGTGCCGCGGCGCGGCGGCGCCTTCGGCGAGTTCACGCGCGTACGGAGGGATGTCGTTAAGGTCTTCGGGCGCGGCGTCCGGCAGGATGATGTTCTCCCGGGGATGCATGTCAAACCATTTTTGCGGCGCGTACATGGGCACATGGGGCCGCCAGAAGCCGACGGACAGGAAGAAGGGCGCGTCGTGCTCTTCGGCGAGTTTGTCTTTGGCCCATTGCGCCACCTTGTAGTCGGGCTTGTCCGCGTCATTTTCAGGAAAGGCGCCCCAGTCCCAGAGCCGATGTCCCCTGGGCAGGCTGATTTTTTCGTCGGGCAAAGGCCCGAACCCGCCCATCTCGCCGCCGTATTCGTCAAAGGCAAGCGGATCGTTGCCCGTGTGAAATGTTTTGCCCACGCCCAGCGATTTGTAGCCGTGTTCCATGAAATACTCGGGCAGCGTCGCCACGCCGCGCAGCGTTTCCGCTTCACGATGCTGGGGCGTGAGGAAATACAAGCCCATTGTGGACGGATACAGACCCGTGAGCGCGCTTGCCCGCGACGGCGTACAGATGGGCGCCTGGCAATGGGCGTTTTCAAACAACACGCCTTCGGACGCGAGCCGGTCAATGTTCGGCGTGATCGCCTGGGGATGACCGCCATAGCAACCGACCCAGTCGTTCAAGTCGTCAATAGAAATAAACAAAACGTTTGGTTTATCCTGCGTCCGCGCCGCCCCGGCGCGCGCTTCGGGAAGCAACGACGCGCCCAGCGCGCCCAGTCCAACGTTTCTCAGAAAGGTTCTACGGTTGCAGTGTGACGCTGTGTTCATAATGGCTGTCCTTATTCTGAAACCAGGTTGTTGCCGTGCGCCACTTCGTTTGACGCGTCGTCCACGGCAATAGCCTCTATCATGATTGGTTCCTCGCGTGTGTCGTTAACGATATTGCCCATAATCTGACAGTAGGCGCTGCCGCGAACATCAACGCCGCGATGCGTCGGGTCAATGATCACGTTGTTGCCGATAAGCGCGTTGCTGCTGTCCCATACCGAAATAGCGCCGCCTCGCGTTTCGTCGCCGGCGCGACAGTCCACCAGTGTATTGCCGGTGACCACCACACCGTTGCAGGACGCGAACAGGAACCCGTCGCGCATCCGGTCTTCACTGCCGGGATTGTAGTCAACCGTGTTGCCGGAAACCGTGAGATTATGACAATGCCGCGCGCGGATGGACAACGCGCCGGCGCTGTATATGGAGTTGCCGCTCACTGTCACGCCGCGCGTATGTTGCAGGTCAATGTTAATCATCTGACTGCCGATGAGATTGCCGGTAATCGCGCCCAGGCCGGACTGATCAGCGTGGTCCGCGGGCGCGCCGAGAATACGGATATTCGCGCCGTTCTCGCTGGTCACCGCCTGGATGGTGTTGCCCGTGATGGTAAACTCGCGCAGGGTGCCCTCCCGGGTATCGAACAGGATATCCGCCGCATCCTCAGGGGCATGGTGGTTGTATTCGATGTCGTTGCCCGTAATCTGGATGTTGCGAATTTCGCCGTCCCGTACGCAAATGCCGGCGCCGCCGCTGTAGCTGATGTGATTGCCGACTATGTTCACCTGGTGCAGGTTGACGTTGTCAAAGAAAATGCCGGTCTCCCGGTTCTCGTACAGGTGCGAATCCGACACAATAAGGTTCCGGTTGCGGTCCACAAGCCGGATGCCGTGCAGACAGTTGCGTACAAGCACCCGTGTAATCACCGCCTGCATGGTGCGCTCCAGGCGCACCCCTTCCGACTCGTCGTGCCTGCCCAGAATCTCCAGATCGCGAATCACCGGCAACCGCTCGCGGTCCCACACCGCCGGTTGCACGGACAACGGGTTCGCCGTACCGCCGTGTGTGCCGACTACATGCAACGCGGGCCCCGGCCCGTCCATGATCAGCTGCGTGGCGCCCGACGCGCCCGATACGCTCATGTACCCGTGCCGCTCAAGAGAAATGACAATGGGCTCCGTGATGCGATACGCGCCGCGTCCGAACACCAGTATACCGGCGCCCGCATCCACCGCCCGCTGTATCGCCCCGGTATCGTCCGTCTCGCCGTCGCCAACCGCGCCAAAAGCGGCCACCGTCGAAAGAGGCGCAGCCGACGCAATAACAGCAAACAAGAAGACCGTAAGAACTGTTGTGAACAGAATAAACAAGCGATGGGTATCTGGGATAACAGAATGCATGGCGTAGACTCCTTTTATAAGAATGATAACAAAGTACCCGTAATGAGTCCATCTTTTTGAACAGACACGGCGCAATGCGACAGATGCCGAAAACCGATTCACAAGCCGCTGTACTGTGACGGCCACCTCACATGGTGCAGCAAACATCGCTTCTTCAATTGTGTCACACTTCTGAACAATAACACCCCTTAGCGGTCTTCAACTATCTTTTTGTAAGCATCACACACAGACGCATTGATTTCAGATGCGTACATTGACAATATATAGCAAAGAACACTATCATGGACTGATACTGAATAGCAGCGATGAAGTGGAAATCCAGAAAACAA
>SLFT01000145.1 GCA_007124105.1 Candidatus Hydrogenedentota bacterium
ACCATATTGACCATATTGACGGGATGGAGTGATGCCGCATCTACATTGCTTGTTACAGTGTGGCAAACCCAAAAGCGTCGTCGCCATTTTCGACGAGGGCAAGTGGTCTGAAATTATTCGAGTGCATGGTGTTATCCCGCCCGCTAAAGCGTGAACAACATACCTGGAAAACATCCTCCGGGTTGTGGGCGATGCCCACGTTGATTGTTGCTGCTGTAAATTCCCGATATATAGGCGCAGGATTGCATTCATCTCTCGGGTTGCCTTATCCTTGTGCTGTCCCGACGCTCAGTATTAGCCCGGATATTTCACCAGATTTCTGTTGCGCCGGAGCGCGGCTTTCACCGTAGCAACCATTTACACCGAATATGAGGATACTCCCATGAAGCGAGTAGTTTCAATGTCGGCGCTGTTTCTGGCGGCGACCCTTATGAGTTTTCATCTGTCCGCCGAGACGCCGCCCTGGTATTCACGGATGCTGGTCGGCGTGGAGGTCGGTCCTACGGGCGCCCAGTTTGGCCACAGCGATAAGGACGATGTCCGGTATTGCGGCATCTTTGACGGCGCGGAAATCGCGCGACGTTGCGTCGAGGCGCAAAGCGAATACCTTGTGCTGTGGGTGCGCGACGGCGACTACGCGTATTACGACTCCCAATTGCTTCCCAAGGCGCCGGGGCTGGGCGATCGCGACCCATTGCGCGAGGCCATCAACGCCGCCGCCGCGCACGATATGCCGATTATTGCGTATTGCGTGGTGCAGCAAGGCGGCCATTTCCTGAACGAGCATCCTGAATTCGCCATGCGCGACATGGATGGAAATCCCATAGGCCGCTTTTGTTTTAATTCGGGCTACCTTGCGTCCATGAAAGCCATTGTCGAGGAGCAGCTGGCTTATGGCATAGACGGCTTTCATATTGACATGCTTGATCAGGGGTTCGGTCCGCCGTATGGCTGCTGGTGCGACGCCTGCAAAGCGGAGTTCGAGACGCGCTATGGGCATGCCCTGCCCGACGCCGTCTCGTGGGATGAACGATGGGACAACTTTCTGGAGTTTCGATATCTAAGCACTGAACGCTTCATGCGTGAGCTGTATGATCACATCAAATCGGTCAATCCGGACGCTTCGGTGGACTACAATTATCACGGGAACCCGCCCTTCTCCTTCGAGGTGGGCCAGCGCCCGGTACAGCACGCTGTTACGGCGGATTTTGTTACTGGCGAAACGGGCGTCTGGGGCTTCAGCGCATTGACCGTTGGTCTCAATGTTGAATTTTATCGCGCAGCGACGCCCACGCTGCCTGTTCAGGTGGCGATGCAGCGGGGCGTGCGCATGTACCACGACCAGACAACGCGCCCCCTGGCCGACATCCGCTGGGAACTTCTGTCGTTGTTGGCCCACGGTGCGTTTGTGACCATGGTGGACAAGACCGGTTTTGACGGCCGGCTTGATCCGATGGCGTATGAACGCATTGGCGCGGCTTTTTCGGAAGTACGCCAGAAGCGCGAACATTTCGGTCGTCCTTCGCTGGCGGATGTTGGTCTGTATTACAGTCACCGTACCAGGGACTGGATTGGCAGGGAAGCGCCCGGCTCTTACTTCGCGTCATTTCAAGGCGCGCATAAGGCGCTGGTCTATGATCATATTCCGTGGGGCGTGGCGCTGGACGAAAACGCGACCCTGGACGGGTTGCGGCGCTTTCACGTTGTTATCCTGCCCAATGCGAGCATTCTAAGCGATGAGGAGGTTGCGCTGTTTACGGCGTACGTGGAGGCCGGCGGCAATCTCATCGTTACCGGGTTGACCGGCTGCCACGATCGCATGGGAGCGGCAGTGGAACGCAGCGTTCTCGAATCTCTCATCGGGGCGCGCCTGGTCAAAACATTGGATTCGCTGGATAACTGGTTTTCCTTTTCCGAGGACGCGCCTCCCGTGTTGCGAGGCGATACGCCCGCAGACTGGCCGTTTCTGGTGAAAGGGCCGGCGGCGGTGTACGCGCCGGAAAGCGCGGAAGGCTTCGGCGAACTGCTCAAACCCTTCAGAACCACGCGGCAGCTGGAGGGCCGTGAAGGCACAGACTGGCCCATGAGCGCTGACGCGCCTGTTGGGCCGGGGGGGTTGATAAACACTGTCGGCAAGGGGACAGTGCTCACCTTTGCCGTTTCGCCCGACTATGCGGCCAGCGGCGACCATCATATTGTCGAGGCGCGACGATTACTGGCCAACGCCGCGCGTTATCTGCACCCGGCGCCGCGCGTACGCATCACAGCGCCCACAACTGTGCAGGCGGTGGTAAGCGACGACCCCGAAAAACGGGTGTTGCGCGTACACCTGCTCGGCTACAACAGTCCTCCCCAGACAACGCCCGAGCAAAACCGTCCGTATATCCTGCCCGCGCTTATTGAGGAAGCGCCTCTCTATCGCGCCACAGTTGAATTTGAAGATGTTGTGCGCCGCGCGGAAGCGCTGAACCCAACCACACATATTTCCCTTGACCGCAAGCGCGTGGACGCGCTCATAAACGATATACATGAAGTGCTGATGCTGCATTACTGATAATGCCGTCCCCTTGCTCTGGTTGGGCCGGATGGCCCTTGGCTCATTACCGGCCAGAAATATTTGGGCGCATGTTTTCATGAGAGACAATGGAGAAAGAACCTTATGACGCACCGTTCCCTTGCCGTCTGGTCAGGCGTGTTTCCTGCGACGCTATGCCCTTTTCACGATGACTACGGCATAGACGAATCAGATTTGTCCCGATACCTGGCCTGGGTTGCGGGTCATGAGCGTGTAGCTGGGCTGGTGGTCAATGGGCATACAGGTGAGATTACATCCTTGCGCAACGACGAACGGGCGCGGGTGGTCGCTGTGGCTTCCGGCAGCATCCCAGAGAACAAGAAACTGGTCTCCGGCGTTTGCGCCGAAGGCAGCCACGACGCCATTGATCAGGCCGCAGCCGCCAGGGACGCGGGCGCGGACGGCATTTTGTTAATGCCGCCCCATCACTGGCTGCGTTTTGGACGGAGCTCGGGTACGGCGATCGGTTTCGTGGCGGATGTTGCGGCGGCCGTTGACATTGCCATTATTCTCCATCAATACCCGGCCTGGACCAAAGCAAGCTATACCCTTCCCGAGATGCTGGAGATCGTTAAGATTCCGGAAGTGGTCAGCATAAAGATGGGCACACGCGATATGGCGCGAGCGCATTACGACTACACAACGCTTAAAGCGGCCGCTCCCGACGTGTCCATCATCACCTGTCACGATGAGTTTCTGTTGGCAAGTCTGCTTGAGGGCGCGGACGGCGCGCTGGTGGGATTCGCGGGCTACGCCCCCGGCTTGATAGGCGAACTGGCGGACAAAGCGTTGTCGGCCGACTTGGCTGGGGCCAGGAAGATTCGCGACAAGGTAGACACGCTGGCCCGGGCCATATACCAGTTTGGCGAGCCGTCCGCCGAGGCGCATCAACGCATGAAGACGGCGGCCTGGCTGACCGGAAAACTGAAATCGCCCGTGACACGACCGCCGCTGCGCCCGCTGCCCGACGAAACCATAACGCAGATGAGAGCGGCGCTGACCGCTGCGGGCGAGGAAATTGTACAATGACCGACGGGACAGACATCGCCCCCAACGCGATTCAGTTTCTTGACTGGGCCATATTGGCGCTCTATGCCGTGGCCATAGCGTGCCTCGGGTTGTTTTTTGCGAGGCGTCAGAAGAGCAGCGACCACTACTTTACGGCAAGTGGGCGTATTCCGGGATGGGCATCGGGCTTGTCATTGTTTGCCACATTGTTGTCCAGTTTTCTTTTCATCGGTTTTCCCGGCCAAACCTACGAACGGAACTGGGAAGTGCTGATGCAACAGTTTATGACGCCGTTGGTGGTGCTGTTTGTTGCGATGCTTATCATCCCCGTATTCCACAGACGAATCAAAATCAGTGTTTACGAATACCTGGAACAGCGCTTTGGCTACGGCGCGCGGGTATACGGCACGCTTGCGTTTTTAGCGGAACACTTTTTCAAGATGGGCGTGGTGTTGACCGCCATGTCGCTGGCCATCTATACGATCACCGGCTGGAATCAGGATGCCGTTATTATAGGTCTGGGCATATTCACTATCAGCTACACCTTCTTCGGCGGCATTGAGGGCGTTATCTGGACAGATGTGGCGCAGGGACTGCTTATGCTGGCCGCAAGCATATTCGTTATCTTTTTCATCCTGTTCTTCGCCTCGAATGACGGCGCGTCTGCCATCCTCGGCGCCGCTATCGAAGACGAGAAATTCAAGCTGATCGATCCCGAGTTCGACATGAGCAAAAAGAGCGTTTATGTGATCATCTGGATGGGCGTTTTCCATTTCCTGCTGCGTTATACCACCGATCAGACCATGGTCCAGCGGTACATGACCGCGCCCAGCGTGCGCGAAGCGCGCAAAAGCGCATTTGTCAGCATAGGCGCGTGCATGATTGCATGGATTACATTTTCGCTGATTGGCACGTTGCTTTACGGTTTTTACAAACTTAATCCGGCGCGGCTTGGCGCGAACGTGGAAAGAGCCGACCAGGTGTTTCCCTGGTTCATTGGCCACGAGCTTCCCGGTGGTTTCACCGGCCTTATCCTTGTCGGCCTGCTCGCCGCAAGCATGTCCACCCTCTCCTCCGAATTCAACAGTTTCAGCGCCTGCCTCACCACCGATTTCTACGAACGGCTGGCGGGCAAACTCGAAAACAAGGGAAGATTACTGTTGTCAAAATGCATTGTGCTCGGAACAGGCGTGAGCGCCATTGCGCTGGCGTTGCTGCTGAGCCGTCACGGGGGCGGCATCATGCTGCTGGTGCTAAACGCCTGGGCGACCATCGGCGCCATCCTTGGCGGCGGCATTCTTGCAGCCTTCTTTCTGGGCATCTTCTGTCCCGCCGCCAACAAACGCGGCCTGTACCCCGCGCTGATAGTAGGATTCACGCTCACCCTGTGGTGCTACGGCACCGCCCATGAGTGGATCATGCTTCCTGAAAGCCTGTCCTTTCTAAAGTATACCTGGCACACCTGGTGGCTCATCGGGTTCAGCAACATTCTGGTATTTGTGCTGGGATATGGATTGAGCCGGATATTTCCTGATAGGAAAGAAATGATATGATCGCGAGGAAATGTTATAGTAAACGCTGCTTATGGAACAATTTTCACCACGAAGGTATTGAAAGAAGATTTACGATAAGGGAAGGTAAGCATGGAGAAAATAATCGAGGCAATTCCCATGGAAGACTACCAGGTCATGGTGACCACGGAAAGCGGCCTGCAGGGTATCTTCGATGTAAAGCCCTACCTTCACGGGCCCGCGTTTCATGAACTGAAAAACCCAGCGTATTTTAACATGGTTCGGCCTGTGAAATGGGGCATCCGCTGGCCACGCGAACAGGACTTCAGTTCGGATACAATTATTTATGACATGCAGAATGCCCAAGAAGTTAATGGTGTAAACGTTGTTTCGGAGTAGAAATGACCTTTACCAGGCTCTTCCGATAAAGCAGTACAACGGCTGTCCGCGATCCCCGGCTGACAACTATCAGTAAGCCTTTATTTTTGCAGGATATGCCAATAGCGGACGCATTCGTTTAACGTCGCTTATTTTGTGATGAAAGACAGTAACGGCGAGAAATATCTGATTGACGGCTTTTGCTTTAATACAGTATTCTGTGGCGAGTTCCGATGGTATGTGTACAGAGTACGTCTGCTTCGCCAGGAGAACGCTTATGCCTTGCTTTGGTTAAGCCCGCGAACAAAAGGATGCATCATGGTTTACCTTTTCTTTTCACTTATTCTTGTTCTTTTACCGATGACTGCGCAAGCGTACCAGACGAGTGTGGCGGACTATGCGTCTGTCCAGGACGCGATAGACGCCCATCCCGGCGAAGTGCTTTTTGTGCCAGCGGGGAAATACGAAATAGACGAAGCGCTGCGCCTGACCGAGGATAATTCAGGATTGGTCGGTTATGGCGTCGTCATACAACGCAATAAAAACGCGGCTATACTCGAAATCAGCGGCGCGCGGGGAGTGCGCATCCGTGATTTAACGCTTACCCGGGCGGAAGACGGGCGCGACTGTAACGCATCGGGCATTGCCATTCGGGACTGTCGCGACACGCTTATTGCAAACATCCGGCTTATTGACAACCGCAGCCAACGTCCAGCCATTGAAGTACGTACCAGTGTGGATTGTCGGATTACGGGTGTGGAAATCCGGAACTATAAACGTATTGCTATTGACGACCGCACCGCCGCAGGGGAGTCGCTGCACGGCTACGCGTTCAACTGTATTGACGGCACAGGCATTATGGTCCGGCACAGCCAGAATATCTCATTATTGAACAACAGGATAGTGGAAGAACATCTGCTTCCCACAAAGGAGATTCAAGAGAGGCACCGGTTGGGAAGCCTGACGGACGGCAGGTATCCAACAAATCTTGGTGTGTTGGGAAAGATGGCTGTAGTAAATGAAGCCGTATCCAACTGGCACCAGGGTTCCGCCATTGTCGTCACCAGCCCCGAAACTACGCGCGATGTCATCATCCACGGCAACTATATCGAAAACAGCGCCCAGGGCATAGACCTGCATTGCGACTATGTGCGTTGCGCGGACAACACAGTTATCCGCGGCATGATGGGCATAAAAATGACCCACGGCACCAAGCATGTTGTGGTTGCGAATAACCTGTTGACGCAGATTGACCTCTGGGGCATCCTTTACAATCCCGGCGAGGCGTCTCATGACGGTCTGCCGGCCACAGATGACGCGCCGGCGCGCTCCGAAAATGTTGACGGCGGCTCGGTGATAGCCAATAATATTATCGCCGACTACGGGTATGGTCACGAGTATTGGAACTGGGGTGGCGCGTCTGACGATCAGGCGGGCGCATACGCAATAGCCTTCTTTGAAGGACAATTGCCCGAAAACCCGCCGGTGTCGCATGTGCTGGTAACCGGCAATCTTGTCTACCATGCCCATGATCTGACAGGCGATGAACCACCTCGGTATCGGTATGCCCTGTATCTGGGCCCTTGGGACAGCAACAAACAAGACAGCCCGAATCTGCCACAGAACATCAAGATACACGGGAACATGTTCCATCCCGGTACAAGAGGCATTTCAAATGTGGATATCCCTGAGTGAAATGGCCATTTCATAGTTGGGGAACGAAAGGAACCAAGAGCATGGTTATGATGAGCCGACGAAATTTTCTGGATGTTGCCGGCGCTGCCGCGTTGGCGGGATTAGCAACACGGAGGGTGTCCGCCGCGTCAAGCGAGCGCGTACGTCATGCGCTGATAGGAACCGGTGGACGCGGACGCGCCCACGCGCAGCATTTCTCCAGTTTTGACGACTGCGAGATTGTTGCGGTATGCGATGTTGACCCGCAACGGCGGAACATCTTCGCGGAACGACTGCCTAATTCGGAGGGTGTGGTTGTCCATGAGGATTATCGCCGCGTCCTGGACGATCCGGACATAGACACGGTGAGCATCGCCACACCTGATCATTGGCATACCATCATTGCCGTGGCCGCGCTCAATGCCGGAAAACATGTTTATGTAGAGAAGCCCGGATCGCACAATATCCGGGAGGCGCGATTGCTCGCGAAAGGGGCCGCTTCGGGCAAGTGCGTACAGTTTGGCGCACAGGGCCGCAGCAGCAACTCTTTTCGGGAAGCGGTCGCCTTTATGCGCGACGGCGGCCTTGGCAAAATACGCATGGCAAAAGCCATTAACCACCAGCATCGAAAACCCATTGGCCGCGAGCCGGATACAGACCCGCCCGAGGGCGTCAACTATGATTTGTGGCTGGGCCCCGCGCCCAGACGCTCCTTTTCACAAAATCGGTGGCATTACAACTGGCATTGGTTCTGGGATTATGGCAACGGCGACATAGCCAACGACGGCATCCACCAGATAGACCAGGCGCGCTGGGGACTCAGCGTAGGCTTGCCCAATGCGGTTGTTGCGTCCGGCAGTCAATTATATTACGATGACGACCACGAAACGCCTGACACGCAGACAGTGGTCTATGAATATGACGATTGCCAGCTTCTGTACGAGATGCGGCTGTGGACGGACTATAAACTGGAAGGACACGACAACGGCGTGATTTTCTACGGAGACAAGGGCCGAATGGAATTTGGCAGGGGCGGCGCAACCGCCATCTTTATTGATGGCGAGGAAAAGTTTTTTGGTCACGACAGCGACGTTGCGTCTCATATACGCAACTTCCTCGATTGCGCCAAAGCGGACACGCCCGAAGCGTTGCAGGGCTGTATAGCGGAAGGTTCGACGTCTGCCATGCTGTGTCACCTGGGCAACATCGCCACACGGGTTGGACGAAAGTTGCATATTGACCCGAAAACAGGAGATTGCAAAAGCGATGCGGAAGCGGCAGCAATGTACGCCCGTGAGTATCGAGAAGGATATGAATTGCCGGAGCTGGCATGAGATGAAAATACATGTGAACTCATGCGCCGCTGCGCTGTTTCTGAACAGCCAGAACAGGCGGGCTAAGAAAACGATTGATCGTATCGCGCTTTCTGACGGGCTGGGCCTGTTACGCAGTGAAAGCGCACAATGGAAGGTACTGTTGCCATGCGTTTTATGATAGTGGTTTGTCTTATGGGATTTGCCGGGCAGGCGGCCATGTCGCAGATCGTCACATTTGAAGAACATGATGGCCGCCTCGACATCCTGGTTGACGGCGCCGCGTTTGCCGCCTATGTATACCAAGACAATGAAATCTTGCGTCCATACTTCTGCAACGTACAAGCGTCCAACGGCGTACAGGTAACGCGCACCCATCCCCCTGATCCGGAAGCGGACAAAGACAACACGGACCACGCCACGTTCCATCCGGGCATCTGGCTGGCCTTCGGCGATTTGGGCGGCGCGGATTTCTGGCGCATGAAAGCGCGGGTGCGCCATCTGCGTTTCGAACAGTCGCCGGAAAGCGGCGCTACAGGAACATTTACAGTGGTTAATGTTTACGAGACGCTCGATACGCCGCCAACACTTCTCTGCGAGGAAACGTGTACGTACACAATCACCACCGTACAGGACACGCGCTGGTTGTTTGTTGATTCGCGATTTCGAGCGTTGGATACGGATATCGCCTTTGGCGATCAGGAGGAGATGGGGCTGGGCGTACGGCTGGCCACGCCTTTAACTGTCCGGCACGGTTCCGGCGAGATAGTGAACAGCGAGGGCGGCGTCAATGAAAAAGGGACCTGGGGACAGCAGGCGGACTGGTGCGCTTATTCGGGCGTTGTCAACGGAAATCGGGTCGGTATGATGCTCATGTCCGATCCCGCCAATTTCCGGAGGTCATGGTTTCACAACCGCGATTATGGGTTGATGGTAGCGAACCCCTTTGGCAAAAAATCCATGACCGCTCCGAAGGAGCGTACTGTACCGCCCGATGCGACGCCGCTCCCCCAGGATGAGCGCTTCACGCTCGGTTACGCTGTTTGCGTATTCACCGCGCCGGGAGAACAGCATCCGGATTATGACACGCTGTATGCAACGTATATGGCCCATATCGAATAAACGGAAGCCATTGAAACGAAAGAGCACATGATGGATGTCGGCATTATCGGCCTTGGCCTTGTAGGCGCTGCGGTGGCGCAACGTCTGATGAAAACGGGACATAGTACGCATGGTTATGACATTGCCCCGGCGGCGCGCGCAAGCGCCGCAGACGCGGGCGTAGAGGTTCACGCAAACGCCGCTGAAGTCGCCGCGCGCGCCTCCACGCTATTTCTCTGCATGATGACCTCTGAAGACAGACGTACGTTGCTTTGGGGCGACCAGGCGCTGGCGGAAGCGTTGCAACCCGACACGCTGCTGCTGGATGTTTCCACTTCCCGTCCCAAGGATATCGTGGAGGACGGAAAACGTCTCGCGCCGCGACAGGTTCGCCTGGTGGATGTCTGCCTGTCCGGTTCCAGCGCGGTCATCGCGAGGGGGCAAGCGCTGGCGCTGGTCGGCGACAGCGCGACGAACGCCTCCTATCGCGGCCTGTTGACCGCATTCACAAAAGCGCAGTATTTCTTTGATCGCCCCGGCGAGGGCAACCGAATGAAACTCATTGTCAACATGGCCTTCGGCTTGAACCGTCTCGTGCTGGCGGAAACCCTTGGGGTAGCAGCCAGGGCGGGGTTTGACCTGAATGTTGTCCTTGACGTATTGAAGGCCGGCGACACCTACGCCGCCTGCATGGACGCTAAGGGGCCTAAGATGACGTCGGGCGTGTATGAACCGCCCGCCGCGCGACTCGCGCAGCATGCCAAGGACGTGGACCTGATCCTCGAACTGGCGCGGGCTGTCGGCGCGCGCGCGCCGGTGTCGGAACTGCACGCCCAACTGTTGCAGGAACTCATAACGACAGGCGCTGGCGGTCTGGACAATGCCGCCATATTCAAGGCATTCCAATAGAAAAGAAGGAAGCGACCCATGAACAAGGTTTTGCTCGTCATCGGCGACGGCGCCGAGGTGGTGGATACACTGGTGCCTTATTACCGCCTCTCCGAGGACTTCGAGGTAGTCAGGGCGGCGCCGGAAAAGGCGTTGTACCATCTCGTGCAGCACGAACATGAAGCGGACTGGGATATTACGGTGGAATCTCCCGGGTATAAAATAGAATCGGATATTGCGTTTCGTGATATTGTGCCTGATGAGTATATTGGTATCGTGTTGCCGGGCGGACGCGCGCCTGAGTTCCTGCGCTATGACAAACATCTCCTGCGCATTGTCAAGGATTGCTTCGCCAAGAAGAAGCCGGTAGCTTCGATATGTCACGGGATAGAAATACTCGCCGTTGCCGACTGCATACGCGGCGTCGAGGTGACAACCATCCCAAGGTGTCGTTTCGACGCCGAGGTGGCGGGCGCCATCTATCTTGAGCAGCCGCTGGTTGTTTCCGGGAACCTGTTCTGTTGTCGCTACAAGCGGGAGTGCGCGCCCTGGATGAAGGCGTTTGTTGCCGCGTTGCATGATTACCAGGAATTCCGGAAGTAGCTTGACACCGGGCCGCGACTCGGGGTAGTCTGGCATGAAACCAACATAAGGAGTGTCGCTATGATGTCTGATCAGATGAATCGTCGAACCTTTCTCGGACGCGCCGCCGTGGGTAGCGCCGCATTGACTGTGGGCGCGAACAGCACGGCCAGGGCCGCTTCTGCCAATGACAAGATTGTTGTGGGCGTTGTGGGGATGAGTCGTGGACGCCGTGTAGCGCAGACATTCGCGAATACCGACGGGTTCAGTATCAAATACGTGTGCGACGCGGATACGGAACGCGCGGAAGCGGGCGCGGAAGCCCTGGGCGAAATTACAGGCCAGGCGCCGCAGATTGAGCATGATTTCCGACGTATCCTGGATGATCCCGACGTGGACGCCATGGTCTTTGCGCTTCCTGTGCATTGGCACGCGCCCGCCGCCATTCTGGCGTGTCAGGCGGGCAAGCATGTATACGTGGAGAAGCCCTGCGCCCATAATCCGGCCGAAGGCGAAATGCTGGTCGCCGCCGCGCGCGCCAATAACCGCTGCGTACAGATGGGCAATCAACGCCGCTCCTCGCTGGTGATTCGCGCGGCCATGGAAAAACTGCACGACGGAATCATTGGCCGCTGTTATTTCGCGCGTTCCTGGTACGCCGCCACGCGTGGTTCCATAGGCCGCGGCCAGGAAGCGCCCGTGCCCGATCATCTCGATTACGACCTCTGGCAGGGCCCGGCGCCGCGTCGGCCGTATCGCGATAATGTGATCCACTATAACTGGCACTGGCTCTGGCATTGGGGCGCGGGAGAACTTGGCAACAACGGCGTACATGTACTGGATTTGTGCCGGTGGGGCATGGACGTGGACTATCCGACGCGGGTGGGCGCGGCGGGCGGTCGCTATCGTTTCGATGACGACCAGGAAACGCCGGACACCCATGTGGTCACGTATGACTTTCAGGATGGCAAAACCATTACATGGGAAGGACTGAGCTGCAACCAACCCGGCGCGGGCGGCAATAATTTCGGCGCCACCTTCTATGGCGAGAACGGCAGTTTGTCCGTTGGAAGCGCCAATTATCTTGTTCGCGACATGGAAGGCGAGATCATGGAGCGAGACGCCGGCAACGTGGGCGATGATGAGCATGCAGTGAATTTCAGGGACGCTATCCGTCAGGACAATCCGGAACTACTGCATTCTGAAATTGCCGGCGGCTACAAGAGTACGCTCCTGAGCCTGTTGGGCAACATCGCGTATCGCACTGGCCAGTCCGTACAATGCGGCGAACAGGGTCGCATCATGGATAATCCGGAAGCGCAGGCCCTGTGGCAACGGGAATATGAACCCGGATGGGCGCCGAAGGTGTAACGGAACGCGTTTCTTTTCATATACGGTCGTAGCGACAGCCATGCGCGACGCGTACTGTTTCACAGCATGAGTACGCAGAACTGTCAGACGTTCACATAACACACTACTAGATATTTCCCCTTGTTGCTCAAACTCTGGTTCAATGATCCGTCTGTATGGGTTCTATCATGCTTACAATTAAGCCGACAAATGCCTCAGCCGTCTTCAAGGCATTCTGCGCGTCTTCGCGCACAGGTTCGTACCAGTCATCTGGGTATCGTACTTCTACAGCGTATGCAGTCAAGGCACCGAGAGTTTGGCGGTATGGTTCCACAGTAGGCGGCGCTTCCGGCAGCGCATCAAGGAGCACGAGTAAGTCATGGGTTCTTGGTGCTACAACCCCCTTAATCGTTAACAACGCTTTGAGTGCTTTTTCCACCGCCTGTTGGGCGTGAAAGCAAGGCGTATCGGTCGGCCCATCATGAGCCGCCAACGTAGTTCTGGCGGTAAAAAGATCATTTTGCGCTTTTTGCAGGAACGCCTGCGCTAACTCATGGCGATGATCGCGCATATAGTGTTCTTCCTGTATTTATTGCCTGGGTAATGATATGGTTTACTGTCCCGTTCCAATACGCAACTTCCTCGGGAGTAAATACAAGGATATCCATGGGGCAAGGCATCGGGCGAAACATAAGACGTATCGGCGTCGCTCGCCGATGACGCGGCTCGGACGACTCCATAATAACAAGCAGGTCCAGGTCACTGTCAGATGTTGGCGTTCCCTCCGCATACGACCCAAAAAGAATAATCTTCTCAGGATCAAAGCGCTCCGCAATGGCATCCGCTACGCTTTGAATAGTGTCGTCTGGCAGGATACTGTCCGCTTCTTTTGTTTTCAGTGTTACCGCGTTCACAAGATAATTGCCTTGTCAATAGACGCCGTTGTTTCTCACATTCCAATATAACGCGACTTCATATTCGCTACGATGCCGCGAAAACAACATGCCGTTAAATTTCACTGGCTACGTATTCAATCGAGTATAAACAATTGAACGCCAACACTTCATATATTTCGCGTTGGCGCATCGTCCCCCAGGAATCTGGGTCAGCCTCCCGCCGTCGCCTTTCCCCCATCTTCGTCGGCGAGCGCGTTCGCAATCACCTCGGCGAAATGCAGCGCGGGACGGTTGACGACGTGGGCGATCTGATGACGGCAGCTGGCGCCCGACGCAATTACGCGGGTATCATGCGGCAGCGGTTCTAGAAGTTCCTTTAACGCCTTTGCGATCTCGACGCTGAGTGCGTACTTTTCCTTCATGGCGCCGAAGGCGCCCGCCATGCCGCAACAGCCGCTGTCCAACAATGTCGCATTGTTCCCCGCTATCCGTCCCGCCAGTTGCAGCATTACATCCGTGTCGGTCAGCGCCTTGGCGTGGCAGTGGGCGTGAATGGCAAGTCCTTGTTCGCTTTGTCGCAGGGGCAAGGCGTCTGGGGCGTTGCGCAATAACGCTTCAATGAAATGCTCGAAGAGGACAACCTGTCCCGCTGTTTCTTGCGCCCCGTCGAGGCCAAGTTCCTGGTACTCTTCCCGGAACATGGCGTAACAAGAGGGTTCAAGAAAAATGATGGGAAGCGTATTGCGTTTGAGCAGTTCCAGGTTTTGTTTTCCAAACCGCCGCGCCAGGTCCAGTCGGCCCATGCTGAAAGCGGGACGTCCGCAGCAGGCGCGGCCCTGCACCAGTCGGGGACGATACCCGGCGGCTTCCAGAACAGTGACGGCGGCGCTCCCGATATCCGGTTCGTTGTGGCGCGTGAAACAATCGTCCCAAAGCAACACCTCGCCGCGTGGCGCAGCCATGTCATTTTTCCCGCGTCCGTTAAACCATGCGTCGAAACGTTGGGACGCATAAGCGGGGAGCGGACGCTGCGCGGCAACGCCGGCGGTACGTTCGAGCAATTGTCGGAACAGCCGGTTCTTGAGGGTGGCGTTGGCCCATCGCGGCGCAATGCCGCCCAACCTTCCCAGCAGGTCCACACGGCTCAGGAGTCGCGCCCGGAAAGGCGTCCCGTTGCGGCGATGTTGGGCGTGGAGAAGTTCCGCTTTCAGAAGCGCCATGTTTACATTGGATGGACACTCGTCCAGGCACGCCTTGCAGGACAGACAATTGCTCAATGCCTGGTCGAGGGCGTCGCCTGTCAATGTTTTGTCGTTGTCCATGCGTCCCTCGAGTACGGCGCGGATAATATTGGCGCGGCCCCGGGTGGACATGAGTTCGTCGCCCGTGGCCTGATACGTCGGACACATGGTGGGCGTGTCCTTGCGACAGCCGGCGCAGCCGTTGCACTGTTCCAGGTTTCCGACGAAGGAATGGTCTTTGGCGGCAAAGAGAAGCATGGGCTCGAAGGGAATGGGGATATACGCGCCGTCGCCCTGGCGCAGGTCGCGGTCAATGCGCCAGCGGCCGTTGTCGAATATCTTCCCGGGATTCATCACGTCTTTTGGATCGAAGGCCTGCTTCACCAGGCGCATGGCATCGAGCAAGGCCGGGCCGATGTGCGTCGCGGCGTATTCTGTGCGTGCAATGCCCACGCCGTGTTCCGCTGTCAATGAGCCGTTGAATTGTTGCGTCAAGGCGGACACGTCGTCGGCCAGTTCACGAAACTTGCGGATGTCTTCGGCGGTGTGCAGGTCGAGTACGGGACGCACATGCAACAACCCCGACGCGGCATGGCCATAGTACGAGGCGCGCAGACCAAGCCGTTCCATCACGCTGCGCAGCGCGTCCACATAAGCGGGCAGTTGACGGGGCGGCACGGCCACATCCTCGATACCGGCGGTTGGCTTGGCCGCGCCGGGACGCCCCACCAGCAGCGAAAGTCCCGCCTTGCGCAAATGCCATACCAGCGCTTTTTCATGTTCCGAGGCGCATATATGATGACGCATTCCCGGCGCCTGGGCTGCCGCCGCGGCGAGTTTATCGTCAATATGCTCATAAAATTCCACGAGCAGTATGGCGCGGCAGGGCTTTGCGTCCAGTTGTAACAGGTCCCGGGCCGCCTGAAAAGCCCGTTGGCCCCGGGTCTGATCAAAGAGCATGTCGTCTATGTGTTCCACGCTGGCGGGCGCAAGGTCGAGCAGCGCCACCGAAGCCTGCATGGCCTCTTCCACACTGTCGAAAAACAACAGCGCCAGCCCTGTGGCCGCGGGCAGCGGCACAACACGCACGGTGGCGGCGTACACGGCGCAGAGCGCGCCCTCGCTGCCGCCCACCAGTTTGCCGGGATCGGGCCGGCCCGCGTCCAGACTGCGCAGAAAGCGATCAACGCCAAAGCCGGGCCAGCGTTTGCAGATATTCCGATGGAAGCGTCCCTCGATTTCCTCGCGTTCGTCTGCGATGCGCTGCTGCGCGTTGTGGAGTCGGTCGCGCATGTCGGGCGAATCCGCGCTCAATACCGCCGTTTGTCCGTCCGGCATGACGACTTCAAGGCTGATCGTGTGCTCGATAGTGGTCCCATACAACGGCGCGCGCGCGCCGGAACTGTCGTTGGCGATCATGCCGCCCAGCGTGGCCCCGGAACTGGTGGCCACATCCGGGCCGAAGACCAGGCCATGAGGCGCGAGGAAAGCGTTCAACTGATCCAGCACCACCCCCGCGCCCACGCGCACGGTCAACGCGTCCCGGTCAAAGTGCGTGATAAAACGGTTGTGTCGCGCCAGGTCCACCACCAACCCTTCGCCCAGCGCCGCGCCCGCAAGACCGCTACCCGCGCCCCGCGGGATAATCGGGATATCCGCCGCCGCCGTCGCGCCCAGCACGTCCGCCGTTTCCTCAATGGAACGGGGAAACGCCACACCCGCAGGGGTCACCTGATAGACGGAGGCGTCCGTGGCGTAAAGGGTGCGCGTCACATCGTCCAGAAAAATCGGACAGGCGCACTGGGCTTGTAATTGTCGCAATGACCTCATAGTCTGAAATCCTGTTTGGAGATAAGGGATAGGGTATATCTTATCATAGTGCCGTTGGAGTTATCCCGATGTTTTCAGCGCCGCCATGCCGCTCTGTCAAGGTTAACCGCCCCGGAAACTGCTATACACAATTCCGCGATACGTCCGTGGGACAATACCGTAAGCGACATTCTTGTCGGTATTTTGTGAACACTTCTTATGGTATGCTATGCCTTGTTTGAGAAATAAAGGAAGTGCATAATGAAAACAAAATGGCACATACGAACAGCATGTTGTATAACGCTGTTGTTTACGGCGCTTCTAGTCGCGCCTGTCCACGCCGCGCCGCGTATTCTTATTGTGGGCGACAGCTGGGCGCAGAGCGTCTGGGTTGCGGGGGTGATGGACCAGGCGTTGGCGCGGGCGGGTTTTGAGGATGTGACATCCGTCGGTGAAAGCTGCGCGCTGGGTGGTACGCGCGCTGACCAGTGGGTAACGCCCGCGTACCAGGACAAGATACGGGACGCGCTGGAGGCCCATTCCACGGTGGACATGGTTCATCTGATCATTGGCGGCAACGATGTGTTGCGCCGAATCAAGGAACAAAACGTCTTTGAAGTGTGGACGGCGGAACAGCGCCGCCGTGAGTGGGACGGCATCGCCCGCAACATCAAACGCATCGTAACCCATTGTCTCGCCTTTGAGCAGGTGCGCCATGTTGTACTGGCGGGCTACGACTATCTGAATCCCGCAACCGCCAGCGAGGTGTACGCGCTGCTCGGTCAGACATTCCATTTCGGCGGCATGACCCAGGAACAAGTGAACCAATGCTTCATCGAGCATGAGAAGAGCAAGCGCGACATCGGCTTGGCGCTCGACAACTGCACTTATGTCCACAACCTCGGCCTGGCCCAGTATCATTTCAATGAACCGCCCGACGCGCGCCGACCCGGCGGACCGCCTGATTATGAGCCCTTCCCCGGCGGCGAACCGCGCCGGCCCATGCCCGACGCGGCGTTTATGACCGTGCATTTCGCGGGACGCGACTATCCCGGCGACGGCATCCACCCCAACGAAGAAGCGCATCTTGTCATGCTCGAAAACGCCGTCGCCACCGTATACAAGCCGCTCTTGGAGCGCTCGGCGGCGTACCAAACCATCCTGGCAGAATAAGAGGCCCGTTCCATGCCATTGGAAAAGCAGCGCGCCAATATGCGAAAATAGACACACGCGCCTGTAGCTCAGTTGGATAGAGCATCTGCCTTCTAAGCAGAGGGTCCCGCGTTCGAGTCGCGGCAGGCGCGCCATTTAACTCCCTCTATTTATAGAGGTGTTCGCATGAGCGCCCTCCGCATTGTCTGTCCCACTCGAATGCGTCAAAATACACGTCAAAACGCGTCGTAATGTCGTCTGTACGCACCACTTGTTTTGGTCCGTCATTGATAACTTGCGCAACGTTGCGCGGTTCAGGCGTCGGCGTACTGCCAAGCATTGTGTCTGACAAGAAATTCTTTGTGCCGTTGCGGGCTCTCCTTTTCGCTTAATCTTTTTAATGTTACTCATGGAGGACATCAGGCAAATCTCCAACGCGGCATGATGTTTCCAGGTTTACGATTGCGGCGCAAGCTGTTCTTCAAGGAACAATACCAACGACTCAAGATGGATTTCGTGTGCGCCGGGATGAATATGAAGGGCCGCCTTTTCCGGAACACCCATGTCCTCATAGATACAATGCAATTCGGCAAAGGCCCGTTTTGCCAGCGCCGGGGTAAACTGGGTCGGCGGTTCCTTTTCCCCTATCTGGCAGAGCAGTGCGCGGGGGGCGATGAGGGCATAGATATCCGCGAAGTCCACCAGTTCCCGTAATCCGTCAAACTTCCAGCACATACAATGGTTTTGTTCCATCTGGTCCATTACCGTCAGAAAACCCGCGCTTACCGTTGCGTGGATGCGGGTGTCCATAGCGCCCAGCCACATCGCCATCTCACCGCCCAGCGACAACCCTGCGCATCCGATGCGGTCCGGGTCCACCTCGGGAAGGCTCTCAAGATAATCCACGCAGCGGATCAGGTCAAAGAGGCGTTCACCCATGAGGGCAGCCCCCGGATCGCGCGCTTCATGCTGCCCCACGTCAACGGCAATCGTCACGAATCCTTTCCCCGCCAGTGTTGCGGCGAATCCGTGATAGATGGTGTCCATGTCGTAAACGGTATGCCGGGAACTGCCATGACCGTGAATGCATACCACAGCGGGAAAGGGCGCCGCGTCCGGATCGGCTGGCAGGGTGACGACGGCAGTGATGCGCTGCTCAGGAGTGGCGTTCAAGGTTACTTCGTATTGGATGTAACCGGATTTTTCTTCTGCTCCCGCTTCCTTCGCATCCAGCGGCCATGCTGTGCGCGCCGCGAGGGACATATCCAGGCGTAATAGTGTTGCCAGTTCCCGCCGCAGCTGTTTCTGCCATGTTGCCGCCGCTTGCTCATCGCGATGACTGTAAGCGCGGGCACGCAACAGCGCCGCGGAACTTTCCCCAGCAAAGGATGCTAATGTTGCCGCTGTTGCTGCCAGAAGAACACCTGAAAGAATCGAAAATCGCATACCTGATTGCTCCTTAAAGGTTGCCATCAAAAAAGGGCCATGGATAGTATATATCAACTGCATTGCTGAATAAGCTGTTCACGAAGAATAAAAATGTATCCAGCAGAGCAGATCGGGAAATAATATTGCCCGTGGAGCGCGGCATCTGCTGCCAACGTCGCCGCCTTATGTTGTCAGCGGTTGATATAATGAACATCGCTGTAGTAGGCTTAATGTCAAGCAGAAAAGATTTTAGGCCCTTGGTTGGGCTGGCTGACAATTCTTTGCAAGTTTCGCTTATCATACTCATATAAAATGATTTGCTTTGTACAATGCCAACGTAACTAATCATATCTGTGTTTATTCGTGTCCATCCGTGGTCAAAAAAAGAGCCCCAGAAGACTTTACCACAGATGGACACAGATGGACACAGATGGACACAGATAAAAAACGATTTGGTTGTATAGCTGCGCCGCAGGCACCACTTCTTCCGGGCGAAGTCCCGGACGATCGTAGTGCCTTATCGGTCTTCTTCTATCATAAATGCCAAGAAGATAGCGTATGTTACCACGATATAAAGAAAGATATAAGATGCAGCCATCTGTCAGTATTCAAATAGTTTCGTTGTTTGCCGCCATGTTTTATTTGTCCTTTCCCGTCAGTGGACAGGTTGTTCTTGTGGCGGATGGCGAGGCGAAGGCTGTGGTGGTCACGGCGGCGACGCCGTCAAAGATGGCCGCGTATGCCGCCCGGGAACTGGTGGACCATATTGAGAAAGCG
>SLFT01000187.1 GCA_007124105.1 Candidatus Hydrogenedentota bacterium
AAGGGCTGCGCGCGTTGCGCTGCCTGATTCGCCGCAACTACGGCTACCTGCTCGCCCGCGAGGTTGAATCCGCCAAGAAGCGGTTGTCAGAAACAGACGCTACGCGCATCAATATCGTCAGGGAAGACATTGCTATCGAGGAACTGCTCGAACGCGAAGAGTTCGGCCATATTGTGGAAACTACTCTCGAACGCATGCTGGCGTCCATTGTGGAAGCGGAAACCCGCGCCGAGGTGCAACCGGAACAAATTGATTTCGTGCTTACCACCGGCGGCACCTGCCTGGTTCCGGCGGTACAGGCAATGCTCAAAGAACGCTTCGGCCCAGACCGCTTGCGCAGCCGTGATACTTTCACCAGTGTGGCCGCTGGACTGGCCGTGGTCGCGCGCCACGCCTTTTGAGAATCGCCTGTTGTGTGAGCGCGCGTAGTAGCGCACGAAAATCACTGCGCGAAACATGCGGGGCAAAGCGTCACGGTGCAGCCGGCAGCGCCAGAATCTGGAAGTCAGTGAAGCGCATCCAATGATCAGCGTCAGCAGGGCCGTGATAGGTTTGCAGGCTGATTTGGTTTTTCGCGCCAAAAGATAATTCCCCTTCGGCGGCAACGCGGTACGCTTCCTCGCCTTCCTCCCGGAATTTTGCTACATAAGCGGCGTCGCGTACTTCAAGACGCAGACGCACTGTTTTCTTCTCAGTGGGAATGCGGCCGGGGATAATGAAATAGTCGTTGTCTATCAGTTCATGGACCAGTTTGAATACAGGCGCGCCGTCAGCGTACCAGGTGATGCCGGCCTGTTCGAACTGCTGGGTCAGCGGCGCGGTAAATGTGATTGTTGCCTCAACGGCAAACCCTTCCCCGTCCGTTTCGGGCAGAGGCCGAAGCAAGGCGTTTCGCACTGTTTGGGCGTCGCCGGGCCGCGCCCGAATCTCGAGCGCTCCGTCCGCAATGCGCCAATCGTCCCTGTCCTCGCGCAGCCAGGTCCATCCGTCCGCCAGCTCCTCCTCGAATTTATCCGCAAATAGAACGGTCGCAGATTCTGCATGAACCGCCAAAGTCAGCGATAGTGTGGCTGTAGTCAGCATCAAAAACGTTTTCATTGTGCGTCTCCTTATAACCGCGCCTTTATCCAGGTAATAATTTCTGCCATGAACTGTTCCTTTTCCAGGTCGTTATACAATTCGTGGTAGCCGTCTTCGTATAAGCGCAACGTCTTGTCCGTTGCGCCCGCTTTCGCGTGCAACGTCTCGCTGCCCGAAGGGCCAACAATACGGTCTGCGGCGCCGTGCATCACCAGCATGGGCGACGTAATGCGTCCCATATCGGCCGTAATAGTGTGGATCATGCGATAGAATTCCGCGCCCGTGCGCGCGGCAACGCGTCCGTGATGGGCCAGCGGGTCCTGGTTTGTCGCCTCAACCACCGCCGGATCTCGGCTCAATCCTGTGTTGTCCACATTACCCACCGGCAACCAGGGGAACAGTTTCGCCACATACGGGCCAAGGGCAACAAGAAACGCGGGCGTTTCAGCGCTGAATGCCAGGAAAGGGCTGCTGAAAATGAGCCCGCGTATATCCTTCAACGTCCTCGTTTCCGCGTAACGGGCAAGCACCATGCCGCCCATGCTGTGCCCCATGACGAATAAGGGCGCGCCCTGCACGTTCGGCGCGATGTGCGCGAGAAAAGCGTCCAGGTCGTCCAGAAAATCCTCGAAACGATGAATATACGCGCGCTTGCCCGGCGACCGGCCGTGGCCACGCTGGTCATAGGCGAATACATTAATTTGCGCGTCGCAAAATTTCTCCATGACCCATTCGTAGCGGGAGCAATGGTCGCCGTAGCCGTGCAACAGCGCCACGTTTGCCAGCGCCTGGTCGCCACAAATCATACGACGCTCATAAAGATCGATCTGGCCGTCCGCCGCTTTGAATTGTCCTTCTTTCATGGCCGAACCTCCTGGCTGTTGCGGTTAATCCTCTCTGTCGTCATAGAAACAAGATCACCCTTGTTGCAGTTCGAGCGTAAAGTTTTCGCCTGTCATTATTGACGCGTCCGCCTCAGGCACGTCACCGGACGCTGGCAGTACCACCGCGTTATTTGTAGGTTCAAGAATATCCTTGCGAATATCCACGCCCGGCGTGACGCGGATAAGCTCCAGCCCGCGCGCAGTCAACTTGAACGCCCCTACATTGGTGATATAAAAAATATTCTGTTTGCGTTCAAGCGCGCATTGGCCGTTAAAGGTAATTTCCGCAACGTGCTCTGACAACTTTATTTTGCCCGGTTTTAAGATTTTCAGACGCCCGTCCTCAATGCGCATGGCGCCATGCACCATCCAGCTGCAAACAAAGAACACGTTGCGCGCATTGGAGCTGAAGTCAATGAACCCGCCGGGCCCCACGTAGTTGGTCGGTCCTTCGCCGCGTTTCGACACATTTACATTGCCGTTCGGTTCGAACTCGAGCATGCCCAGAATGCTGGCGTCCAGATGTTCGTAGCACTTGTGGAAAATTTGCGCCGAACTGATGATTTTATCAGGACAGACGCCCGCGCCGAAGAACACGCCCGGCGCGGGCAATCCGCCCAGTACGCCGCTCTCGCTGAAAAACTGTACCGACCGCGTAAGCCCCGCTTCGTGGATAAGCCGGCATACCTCCTCAGGCAGGCCAATGCCAATGTTGACCAACGCGCCCTCATGGATATTTTCCGCGAAAATACTGTCCGCCACACGGGCAAGCGCATTGTCCACGGGACCGCAGCGCGGGGTGATGGCCATGGTTTGATTGATAAATTTCAGACGCGCTATGCCTTCGTCAAGAGACAAATCGCTGTTGACCGTAAACATGGGCCAGTAATGGGCGTGTTCGATAGCGGCGGCCTGCTGCGTACGGGGATAGACAACTACAGCGTCCACATCGTCGGCGGGCAAAAATATGTCGTCATAACCTTCTTCGACAACCTTCGCCACGTTGGCGATTACGTATCCATTGTTGCGGCGCGCCGCTTTTGTTATCTCGTAACTTTCGCCGATAATGGCGCAGTTCTTCACATAGATATTGCCTTTCCGGTCCGCTGCGGGCGCGTTGAACACGCCTACATTAATGTCCGGAAGCCGGTAGCGCAGTTTGTCGCCTTCCACGGTCACCCACTGGTCGGTCCCGACAATGGGCGTACCCGTGCCAACGCGCGGGTCCATGAATGTGCCGACGCCCGTGTCCGTTAGAATAGATTTCTCACCGCGGCCCTGGGCCTCGATAAGAAAAGCCATCACGCCCTGGGGAAGACATTGCAGTTCCGTCTTGCCTTCGGCGGCCAGCTTCAATTGCGCCTTGAACGTCTCGAGATGACCGGCAAACAGGCGCGTACACAACCCCTCGAGGCCGAGTTCCTCGAGCGAGCCTGGCGCGCGTCCACGCGCGCCCTGGCCGCCTATAACGACTGGCGTAATCTCGCGGGGATGACCAGATTCCTCGAAACTTCTGCGTATGGCGCGATAGATAATGGACGCCCATTGGTTGCCGCCAAGACCGGAAACGGCCATCACGGCGCCGTCGGGGATGCGTTTCACCGCATCACGCGGCCCCATGAACTTCGGGTTGCCCGGAACGGTATAACGGTAGTTAACATTCCATCGGTTCCGAATGAAGAGCCAGCGGGCAATGTGAAATAACAACCATGCCTTGGTGCGCGTATCCATAAACTATCTCCTTATAATGTATGCCAACCGTCGCGCTATGGGCCTGTTGCCGGCGCGCAACGCAGTCAATTACGGGGACAGGAGGATTGAGGTCCGCTGCCCCGTCCAGTTTGTATAGCATAAACATTATGGCGACCGAGTGCAACGTGTTGCTATTGGGCGCGGCAAAACTCAATCGGGTGCATCTCCTGATGTTCCCGGAACACGCCGATAACGGTCATCGTTGCAACAGGCGCTGAAATCTGAAAGACATACCTGCCATAAGGAGAAAGTTTGTTGCCAAAAGCGTCAAACCAGCCTTGAAACTGCCAGCCCGTGCCGTGACGGGTTGCGGTAAGCGCAATATCGAGACCGTATGCAAACCGATAGCCGTCCGGCGACGGCGATACACGCCCGCCCGCTATGCCGTCCAGGCCTACAACCACCATAGCGCCCGACCGTGAAAACCGCGGACCCAGCACTGTGTCAGCGGACAAAACTACAGGCAATTCACGGTAATTGATGTGTCCGTCGAAATCACCGCGCCAACCGGCAAAATAGGTGTCATGTTGCAATGTACAGGAAAAAACAATCTCAGCGCCCCGCGAGAAATAGTAACGACCAGCGCCCAGGGGCTCAAGCGTACCATCGCCGTCCCCTTCGGGCGGCGCCACATCAAGTGTTATCGCATCAATATCAGCGACGGCGGCAAAACGCGCCACAACCGCTTTGTCTGCGTCCATACGCAACGTGAGATTGGGCTGGATGGTATGTCCGTCTTCTGTTTCCCACCCGGCAAAGGCAAGCATGGCGTCTGGAGGCGGCGCGGCAAAAAGCGTCGCCTCGTCGTCGGCGCGATAGCCGTGTATGCCAGGTGCGGGAAGTATTATCGCGCTCGTGTCCTCGGACAAACCTGCAACGGCAACGCGCAGCTGGTAGTCGGCCTTCTCAAAAACGGCTGTGAGCCGCTTGTCCTCGTAAAGCGTTACCGTTGCGCGGGCCGCTGTGGGTTCCATGTCGGCGGGCAAATCGCCTTCCCAGCGCGCAAAGACCGCATCCGGGGCGGGATTGGCGCGCAGTTCAACGGTCTCGCCAGGGGGGCGCTTGTGGGGGTCTTCGGGAATAACGGTTACCGCGCCGGTACCCGAACCGGCGGTTTCGGTAATCACGCGGCAACCCAACGGCCCGAATACGGCCTGCATGTTGACGTCGCCGACAATGGTCATACGTGTAGCGCCCCCTTCGGAAATGACGACGCCTCTGTCGCTTTCCCAATGATAGAAAGCCATCTCCTCGGGCGGCGCGGCCGCCAGTTCTATCTCTGTCTGGTCGGCCACGCGGTATACCCCTGGCGGCGGCGTAAGCGTACCGCCGTCATGGGTTGCCCCAATCCGCACAGTATGAATCCTTGCGGCATACCGCTCTTCTTCGGCAATGCCGCCCAAAGCAGTCAAAGAGGCCTCTGCGTCAAACCAGGCAATGGCCACCATATCGCCGCTCATTACAATTTCCTGAACGGGTTCGTGGCAGTGGCGTGTTTCTGTATTGGGGGAGCGTTCAATAAAGCGCCAACCCGCAAACTGAGTAGCGCCCGTTGGTGTAGCCTTCAATACAACCGTATCGCCATGACGATACCGATAATCACCGGGCGCAGGCGCGACAACGCCATAGCCGGCCCCGGCAAGCGCAACGGTCAGGAAGCGGTACTGGTCGTCCTGCGCGGCATCAGCGTCCTCCCGTTGACCCGGCGCATCGCGCTCGGGTGGCGCGGGCACAGACGCCGGCCGACACCCCTGCCAGGCAAGCGCGCATAGGCAAGCGATCACAAGGAATGCTGCAACTCTTTTCTTCAACGATGCTCCTTGGCAATCACGGAAACGGGCAACGCGCCGCCTCTCTCAGGGGCGTGTGGCCGACAGGAAAGATGGTTATTTCTTGATGCTTTCCTGAAGTTCCTGGATTGCCTGATGGTTTTGCGAATGAATCCGATTCACCTTGTCGCGCGCTTTACTCGCAGCCTTCGAGGTCGGCTCCACCGACATGGCCCGTTCCCAGGCGCGCAACGCCTCCGCCTGCTTCGACAATTTGTAAAGGGCGTTGCCCAGGTACATGTACGCCCGCGCATAGGTGGGATCGCATTCTGTCGCCGACTTGAATGTAGTCAGCGCCTCTCCATACAGCTGCATATTGTAAAGGCGCGCGCCCTTGTTTACCAGCGACATCGCGTCCTTGCGCTGGGGCGTCATGGGAGGCGTCTTGTAGTCATGCCAACTGTCTGATATACAGTCGTTGATTTTGCGGAACAAATCCGACGCAGCGTGTTTGCCCTGCAAGAATTCTTTAAACGTGTACCCAATGTTTCGCGCACAACGTCCGCTATGCGCAATAAAGTAGCCTGCCATAATGTCTACTATAGTCTCCTG
>SLFT01000362.1 GCA_007124105.1 Candidatus Hydrogenedentota bacterium
AGGATGACCACGTCATGTGCAGGTCGCGTCGTGACACGCGACAATCCTGGAGGTAGAGGTTAATCAGCGTCTGGTATGGAATGCCATGTTGACTGGATTTCTCTTTGAAGTACGCGATAACCTCGGGATCAAGGCGCAGGGTAACTTGTTTCTTCAGTGTTCGCGCATAGGGGTTCTTTCGGGATTTCATCTTGGTCAGATCGTATTCACGTTCCATATCACTATCTCCGGTATTGCTTTGATTCCAAGGTAGTTGCCTTTCGCGCGGAAACAATTCGTATTATTCCGTCCGCTTCACGATAACAGTGACAAACCAGCAACAACCGCAATTGCGCACTCAAACCCAATAGCAGAAAACGGTCCTCGCCGCCAGAGTGGGCATCGTCATAAAATTCAATGGCATTTTCGTCATAGAAAACCGTTCTTGCTTCTTCAAAAGAAACGCCATGCTTTCTTTTGTTGGCGCGGTCTTTCTTCTGGTCCCATGAAAAACGAATTTCGTTCATAACTACATTGTAACTACAAAAAAAACTGATTGTCAAGCATGCGTTATATACCTTTCATTGAATTGCGGCATCACTGTAATCCGTTGCGTAGTGATCGCTTTTGCCTCGAACGGTCATATACTCTGTAGAAAGGGACACCGCCATGACACGTTTCAAATATCGGGCAACGGATGCGGACGGCAACGCTTTTGTGGACACCATGGAGGCGCAGTCGGCGCGTCAGGCTACCGCCAAACTACAGGAACGGGGGTTGACCGTCAATTCGGTGGAGGAAGTGAACAAACCGCGTGGGCTGCTGCGGGTATCCAAACAGCTGACGTGGGATGAGCTGCATTTGTTTACGCAACAGCTGCATGCCATTACCCGGACCAATCTGCCGCTGCCGGCGGCGTTGCGTTCGCTGGCGGCGGACCTCAAGGGGTCGCGGTTGAAACCCATCCTCGAAGAATTGCAGCGCGACGTGGAACAGGGCGTTGCCCTGGACGAGGCCATCGAACGCCAACAGGGCGCGTTTCCGCCGCTCTATGCCGACATCATCCGCGCCGGACAGGCCACGGGAAATTTGCCCGGTGTGCTGTACTTGTATCTGCGCCATACGGAACGCATGCTTAGCCTGAAGGGCACGCTGAAAACGGCGCTCGCCTATCCCGTGATGGTGATCATACTGGGCGCGGCGATCATGGGTTTTATGCTGCTCTATGTGGTGCCCATCTTCGCTGACATTTTTACGGAATTTGGCGGACGCCTGCCCCGACCCACACAGTTCTGGGTAAATGCCAGCGACAACGTGGCGCGTTACTGGCCGCAGATGCTTATTGGGATAGCGGGCGCGGTGGTGGCTTTTTATGCGCTGCGCCGTTTCATTGAAAGCTTCGATCGCGGACGTATACGGTTGGATTGGCTGCGGCTGCACATCCCCGTGGTCGGACATCTGCGCTACCTGCTTGCGGTGTCCCGTTTCGCGCGCACCCTGGCCATGCTGCTTGCGTCGCGGGCGCCCTTGTTGACCAGTCTCGAACTGGCGGCGGCGGCGTCCGGCAGCCCGCTGCTGCAACGGGCGGTGGAGGAAGCATGCCTGCGTGTGGCGGGGGGCGAACGCATTGCGGACGCGCTGGCGGGCACGGGCTTTTTCGCCTATCATTTCTGCTGGTTGCTGGGCATGGGCGAAGACCGGGGCGAGGCAGAACTCGCCCTCGAGAATGTGGCGGAGACCATGGAAAGCGAACTGCGCGCGCAGGACCGCACCCTGGGCGTCATGCTTGGGCCCTCGCTGATTGTGATTGTTGGTCTGTTAGTGGCGAGCCTGGTCATTTCTCTGTATCTGCCTATTTTTACGCTGGGATAACAGCCATGAACTTAAAACGACTACTGTATTATGATTTCTCCCGCGTGTTCAGGGGCAAAGACCACGCGCCGGCAGAGGACCACCAGGACGCCTTCGACGGGTTTGAACTCGACAAGGAAGACTTTGCGCCAGGGCGCAACTACCAGGTGCTTGGTCAATGCTGGCGCGGACCTGTGTATTATACGGCGCGCAACCATCGGCGCGACTTGCAGTACATTATTGACCAGACCAGGGGCATTGTCCGTACCAACGCGCCCATGGCCCGGGGCTTGAATGCGCTGGCCCGCGAAGAACGACGCCGCGACCGGGGGCCGGGACGCGTGTATGCGCTCAAGAAAGCGGCGGCAATCACGGCGGCCTTCATTCTTTTTGTATTCATCACAGCGCGCATCTTCGACGCGGTGGGCATCTCCTTTTTTGCAACTGTCCCTGTGTCTGTGACAATAACGTTCCTGGCGGTTGCGGTGGGCGCATTTTCTGCGGGGAAGAAGAAGGCAACGCTTATCTATATTTTCGTTGCGTTATTGTCCGCCGCCTCCTTTTACTTTTTTCTTTCCTTTGGGGATTCCCATGTTGTTCGCAGCACCATACGGGCTGTCTTTTACACAAACGACCCGGAACTCGTTGCCGTGTTTACCCTCATAGTGCTAACGGCGGTTTGTTTTGTTCTTGCATATAGCGCCGCCCGAAAAGGCGGCCCGCGCGAACTGGTGCTGCTACGCCTGCGCGACCTGCTCGAGGGGGGCTGCCAATTGTCCGAAGCCATGCGGCGGTTGCCGCGCTTTTTCCCGCGTTTTCATGCCGACATGGTGGAGGCGGGCGAGCAGACCGGTCGCATGGACGCGTGCCTGACGGAACTGAGCGCCGACCTGGAAGCCGGCATGTCGCAACACAGAACGCTGCGCGGCGCCTTTCTCTACCTTGGTATTGTGGCCGCCATACAGACCGCAATCGCCTGTTTCATCATGATCAGGGTTACGCCCGTATTTTATGAGATATCTCATGAGTTTGGTTCCAAAGTCAACATGCCGTTTCTGGCATTCCTTGCCCGATACGTCACAGGCTTCCGCAACATGTACGTGGGCGGCTTTATCCTCATAGGGGCGACAGGACTAGCCGTTATTCTGTTGCTGATGCGCAATTTCCGCAAGCGGCGCAGGGGACTTTCTTCACGCCCTGTGGCGTCGCTGTTGTTGTTCATTCCGGGGTTGCGCGGGCTGATCATGCAGAACAACTTTACGGTAATCGCCTGCACGCTCGAGAAACTGCTGCGCGCGGGCATCCCGCTGGACGCCGCGCTGGAGAAGGCGAGCGCGGGCGACCTGACCCCCGCGTATGCGCGGATGCTGCGTCGCGTACACGCGCGCATTCTCGAGGGCGACTCCTTTACCGCCGCTTTTCAGACGGCCTCAACCGGCCTGCTTGTACCCGCGTCGTTTACCAGTTTGACGGCGGTGGGCGAGCAGGCGGACATGCTGCCGGAAGCGCTTGCATACCTCCACTCCTTTTACCGTACCCAGGCGTCCGTGCGCGCGCGCATCCTGGTGGACGTTGTGAAGCCGCTGGGCGTAATGGTCCTTGGACTGGCCACGCTGCTGCTTATGAGCGACCTGTTTGGGATGATGGCGGGTTTAACCGATACGCTTTTGAATTCCATGTAACACCGGAAAGACCATGCTTATGAATAAACGATGTACTGTGTCGCTGTCCAACGGCTTTTCGCTGGTTGAACTGACCTGCGCGCTGGCCGTGGTTTCCATTGGGCTTGGAAGCGTGATTCATGTCTATCTGCGCGGCATCGAAAAGATGCGCGCTATTGATGAATACGAAACGGCGCTTTGTGTGTTGAACAACGAACTCGAGACCTTGCGCGCCCAGCCCTGGGACGCGCTTGAACCGGGCGATGCGCTTCCTTTTCGCAGCGCACCCCATATCGAAGGGCTGCGTCTCGCGGAAACGTGGGCGGCCATTGAAGACGCGTCCGGCGGCGACGCGGGACTCAAGCAGGTTACGGCGCGGATACGCTGGATAGGCGAGCACGGACGCCGGATCGAGAAGGAACTGACCACGTTTATCGCATGTACGGACCCATTGCCGCGAACACCCGCCGCCTGGGAACACTGGGAGGAATACGATGATGCGCTGTAACCACGACGTCAGACGCGCTTGCCGCGGGTTTATGCTGATTGAAATACTGGTTTACCTTGCTGTACTCAGCATGGCGCTTGTCCTGGTATCGAGGCTGTTTGTGACCACATCGCGCCTGTCCCTGTACAGCACGCAAATCGTGGAACGCATGGACGCGGTGCGCGAGGTGCAGCGCGATTTTCTGGAAACGACGCGCGCCGCCGTCGCGATTGTGCCGGGCATTGGCGAACATCGTACCGATGAACATACGCTGGTGCTGCGGCTGCATGGCGTCGGAGAAACGCCTCGCTACGCGGTGCTGGGCATGTTCGACGGAGCGGATCGCCTCGCGCTGCTGGAGGTGGTGCGGGAGAAGGACGCGCTGCGCGCCGCGAAGTACAAGACATGGCGGCTACCGGTGGCGGAGGCGCGGTTTGAGGTTGACGTCCTTGCCCGGGGCGTAACCCTGGCGTTAACCACGCAATCCCACAATCCGCAGCGTCCCGAGGCGGGGCGTACGCATCGTTTTGCGGCAACGTTGCGCGTTGATCCAGAGGAGACGTCTTATGGGAAATAGGCGCACAATAAACGGACATAACCGCGGTTCGGCGCTGTTAATAGCGGTGCTGCTTGTGGCCGTGCTGGGCATCGGCGCGGCGGCCTTGTTCAAACACCTGAACAACAGCTTTGAAGAGCATCGCCGTTTCGAGCGCGACCTCACAGTGGCGCATCTGGCGGACGCCGGCATTGACGCCGCCATTGCCGCACTGCGCGCGAACAGTACGCTCACGCCGGAACCATTTGAACGTGCCCTCGGCGAGGGGATCGTCCGCGTGGACATTGCCGCCAAAGACAGCGCTGCCGCGTACAGAATAACGTCGCGGGCGGCGTTGCGCCATGAGGGGATCACGCGTGCTGCGGATACATACACCGCTGACGTACGCATTATGCCGACAGGCGAAGTGCGCCGCCTGTCATGGCAACGGGAGAAAAGACAATGATCAGCAAATGGAAAAAGCGCATTTTATCGGACATTCCAATAACGAAGAAATCAGGAGGTTATGATGGGAGAAGGCCCTGTCGGCATACCCGAGGCTTTACGCTCATAGAACTGCTCGTGGTCATCGCGATAATCGGCATATTGGCGGCTATTCTACTGCCCGCGCTGGCGCGCGCCCGCGAGGCTGGACGCAGAACCGCCTGCGCCAGCAATCTTATGCAGATAGGCATGGCCATGCATCTGTACGCCAGCGAACATAACGGCGCTTTCCCCTGGAGCGGCGGCAATGGGAACGCCAGATGTTTGCTTACTTTGTACCAGGAGTATGCCACTGACTACGCTGTTTTTATATGCCCCTCTGATCCTGTACACCGGTCATCTCGGCTAAAACATAATGAGCCCGAACCCGTCCCCATTAACGTCAAAATGGACGCCCACGGCAGTCTCCGCGCCAGTTACGAATATTTCGGCGCATACACCCGCGCGCCCATTATGCTGCCGCCCATGCCGAAAGGGATACCGCGCGTTCCGATAATGTGGGATATGTTCGGTCTCTTTTACGAAGACCAGGAGATACCTGAAGATTTGAGCCTCCATGACAGAAACATTGGCGATTACATCAACGCGAGCACCTTCAACCACATTCCCGGCGGCAGCAATGTGCTCTGGCTGGACGGCTCAGTCTCTTTCCTTCGTTTTCGGAGCGACTGGGCGGACATCAACCTGCCCCATCGTCCCGAGGGCATCGAATTTGACGGTATAACGCGTCCCCGCACGACGCGGGAACTGGAATGGTAGTCCCGCGGCAGCGTTGGAACCGTACGATCCCGCCTCCCGCTGTCCGCATCCACGCCGAGGCCGTGAAAGCGGAGAACATGATGCATGAGCCTTGTACACCCCTGTAAACAATAACAAGCGCAGAATCTGTAGTCTCTGAAACGTCAGACGCCGTCTGACCGCGTCCGACAAGGTCCGACAACCCACCGAGAAACCATATTATCAAGATATATTGTTCAATCGTAACTGTCTAGCATGAGGCCTTCTTCAATCAAACTTTTGGATTCTGTAGGGTGGGTGAAGCGAAGCGAAACCCACC
>SLFT01000038.1 GCA_007124105.1 Candidatus Hydrogenedentota bacterium
CCCGACCATGCGGTCTCATAGTTCAGGCCATCCTTGGGCCCCAATCTCGCCTCGGCATTATCTGGATTCAATGGCGTTTCCTTCATGTATACAGACAGGCTGTCTGCCGCCACACTCCCACATGGAGCAACAACTGACCACCTGGGACGCAAAAAACACGGCCATACACCCGTACGTTGCGTTTATACAACTCTGTTGTCGCCTCACTTGCGTGTCCCCACTTAATATGTTTCATACCTTAACGATATCACATATCGGTGTGAAATACAAAAGGCAGCATTCTAATCAGTGCCGCCCATTATAGCACAAAACAAGTATTTCGCAACCTGTATACCCGCTGGGCGTATTGCTGCGGATTTCTAGTTGCTGGTGCGTCCGCCTGTACCAACGGTTGAGGTTATCTTGCTGGCACCGGAGGTTTTCGGCCGCAACGCTCTTGAGGCAGCGCCGGCGCGCCACATTTCCGAATTATGTATAACGTCAAGCTCTTTCTGCAACTGTTCCTGATAGTTTTTCTTGCCCGTACTGCTCAATACACGCTTGCATTCCTCGCCATTCTTGACGCGCTTGTACAGTTCCTTAAATAGCGGCAAGGTCGCCTTTTTGAATTTTGGCTTCCAGTCCAATGCGCCGCGTTGCGCGGTGGCGGAACAATTCATGTACATCCAGTCCATGCCGTTTTCATCAATCAGTCGAATAAGACTTTGGGTAAGCTCTTCACAGGTTTCGTTGAAGGCTTCGCTTGGGCTGTGTCCGTTCTTGCGCAACACTTCATATTGCGCTTCCATGATGCCCGCCAGTGCGCCCATCAACACACCGCGTTCCCCGGTAAGATCGCTGTACACCTCGCCCTGAAAGGTTGTGGGGAACAGATAGCCGGAGCCGATGCCGATGCCAACGGCAATGGCGCGTTCCTCGGCGTGTCCGGTGTAGTCCTGTTCCACGGCGAAACTGGAGTTAATACCGGCGCCGTTAAGGAAATTACGACGCACGGACGTACCAGAACCTTTCGGGGCAACCATGATCACGTCTACGTGATCAGGCGGGACAACCTTCGTCAGGTCCTTGTACGTAATGCTGAATCCATGAGAAAAATAGAGCGCGTCGCCCGGCGCCAGATATTTCTTGACCACGGGCCAGATTTTCTTCTGTGCGCCGTCGCTGACGAGCAATTGCACAATGGTTCCACGTTCGCAGGCCTCTTCAATGGTAAACAGGTCTTTGCCCGGTTTCCACCCGTCTTTAACAGCGCGGTTCCAATCCTTCTTGAACTCTTTCGCCTGACCGACGATGACGTTGAAGCCGTTATCACGCATATTCAGACCCTGTGCGGGGCCTTGTACACCGTATCCTATGACGGCTATGGTCTCGTTCTTGAGCACGCGTTTCGCCTTGCTCATGGGAAATTCCTTGCGCGTAATCACATCTTCTTTTACGCCGCCAAAATCAATCTTCATAACGATGTTCCTTTTTTGTAATCATCAGGTGAGGAGATAAAGTTGCGCGCGTACACGCTCCAATGCCCCTATTTTAGGACGGTTGCCCTGCTTATTGCAAGTAGCGGCAACGCCGACCAATTTCGCTCTCACGGTTGTGTTGGTCGAATGCCTTCAACCGTGGTGCGAATCTTGTAAACGCTGGTACGCGCGGTAATGTAAAACGTACGCGAATCACTATCGCCAAAGGCGCAGTTAGCGGGAACCTGGGGGCATTGGATGGTTTGCAACAGATTGCCGGCGGGACTATGAATGCGTACGCCGTCGAACGCCGTTGCCCATACATTGCCTCGTACGTCCACCTTCAAGCCATCCGGCATAGGCAGTTCGCAAAAGATACGGTCATTTGTCAGCGCATCATCGTCGGCGATATCAAATGCGCGGATGTGCTTGCCGTCCGTGTCGGCGATATACAGGGTCTTTTCATCTGGCGAAAAGGCCAGGCCATTGGGCTTGTCAAAATCATCAATCAGTAGAACAAGTTCGTTGTCCAAATCAATTTTGTACACGCCCGAGAAGTCCAACTCGGCGTCGGGGCCTTCAATGCCGCCGGACAATCCGTAGGGCGGGTCAGTGAAAAAGAGTACGCCGTCGGAGCGAACTACCACATCGTTGGGACTGTTCAGACGTTTGCCTTTGTAATTGTCGGCGAGCACGGTTACCTCGCCGTTGTGTTCGGTGCGGGTTACCCGCCTATTCTTATGTTCGCAGGCGATAAGACGGCCTTCACGATCAAAAGTAAGGCCGTTGGACTCGCCACTCGGCTTGCGGAGCACGGTTTTATCCTTACGATAAATGGTATCGGCGGGAATGTCGCTGAAAAACAAAGAGTCTTCCCGGTCAGACCAGACAGGCCCTTCGGTGAATTGAAAACCGTCCGCAACCAGTTCCACATCGCCTTTTGTGATTGATTCTTCCGCGCCCAGTGAAAGTGCGCCAATCAAAACAACGTATATCATCACGCTTCTCCCATGAACTTGTAAGGCAGCCTGTTGTCTCGAATAATCAGGTTAATGCCTACATGGTACCACGAACATAAACGCTCAGGCGAACTGCGTTGAACACTGGAGGCGCCTATAAATCGTGGATGGAATTTGTGCCCGGTGTGGTGTTGGTGATTTTGGGTTGAAGCGTTACTGTGGACATGCTCAAGTGCGAACAGAATACTTTAATGTCATTGATTACGGGGGACGCGGAGCGTCATGGTGAACTGTCCCTCAAAAGACCTGCCTTGACGTTTATATGAACGCACCGTCATTGGGGCGCAACAACTCTGTATATGTTACAATCCATGTTGAGCCTGGAAATACTAACAGCCTGTGAAGGGAGTTCACGTTATGTTAGGTATTGTATGTGTCCTTGCCGTTGTTGCAGGGATTTTGGTTGGCTGTGAAACGACCGGTACGCGTGATCGTCCATTCACAGATGATTGGGCGACGCACAATCGCGGGCGCCCTTCGCAGCAACGACGTTCCTCCTCGGAAGAGGCCGATAAGAGCGTGGAACGCATTGGCCCTGCCACGGTTGAACGCGACGAGTCGGGCCGCCCGCGCTTGAATGTGGGGGGAGATTCCGGGATTGGCGCCGATGTAGGATACCGACGCGGGCCTTCCGGCCGTGTGCGCTACCGTCGCGAGTGGGATTTTGTGCGACCGGAACGGGGGCGTTGATTCCTGCGCCATGATGACGAAGAGAGAAAAAATGGGACAACGAATGATGTGTGGGCCGTTTAGTTGATGAATCAAGGTAGAACAGAGGATGCTGTTGTAATTCTTGCGTTGAGTCTTACCCCCGGCATGGGCAACACACGCGTCAACCAGACCCTTGCCCTTGCGCAGTGCTGTGGCTGGGACATACCCCAGTTGCGCCAAGTGTCCAACCCCTCATTTCTGCGGCGTGTACTGGAGCAGGACGCAGCCATTGCGGCGCAGCTTCGGCACTGCGAAGCGGCCTTGTTTGAGAAAGCGCAAGCTTATATATCCCGCGCTTTGGCGCGTGGATTGCAGGTTCTGCACATCCTTGAAGATGCGTATCCCCAGTCTATCCGAATGCATCTTGGCGCTGCCGCGCCGCCGGTGTTGTTTTTGTGGGGCAATGCCGCGCTTGTTCATGCCACTGCCGGCGCAGTGGTGGGCACACGCAATCCCTCGCCTGGGGGCATTCGCGCGGCGGGGAAAGCCGCGCGAACGATTGTGGCGCGCGCGACATCGCTTGTCAGCGGCGGCGCTGCGGGCGTAGACCGCGCCGGCCATGACGCCGCCCTCAAAACAAAAAGCAATACCGTCGTTCTGCTGCCGCAGGGGATACTATCCTGGTCGTTGCCGGGTTCGTGGCGAAGCGCTTTTGGGGCGGGTCGTATTGCGGTGCTTAGCGCATGTCTGCCCGATGCGCCGTGGCAAACGCACGCCGCCGTATCGCGCAACGCGCTCATAAGCGCCATGGCCCAAGTGGTATGTGTTGTGGAGCCGCGCAAGCAGGGCGGCAGTATCCAGACCACGCGTCATGCGGTGGGGCAGGGAAAGCCTGTGTTTGTGGAACCGCTGGATGCGCTGCCTGTGTCGTTGCGCGTTCAGGCGCGTCCGTTACACGCACTGACGGCGGTCTTGCCTGAACTCGACTTGGAGCGCATGTTGCGCGAGAAGAATGATGGGAACCGCCAGCGTGACCTGTTTTAATTTCCCCGGTTGTAACTGTCTAGCATGGTGTCTTCTTAAATCAAAATTTTCGATTCTGTAGGGTCGGTGAAGCGCAGCGGAACCCACCGTTCTACTGTAACTCTCGGTTTATGGGGCTGTATGAATTTCGGCCGCCTCTCCCCCACATTCTTCGATATCCTCGTCCTGATCCGGCGTCGGCGGTTGTTCTTTCCATACGGTGTACTTAAGTACAACAAACAGAACCGCACTGCCGATTAACATACCCAGCCCAACAATCTGCGACACGGTCAACCCCATGATGGGACGACCACTTTCACCTCGGAAAAACTCGGTAATAAAGCGCAGTCCGCCATAAAGCATTAAGTAGGAAAGCGTTACTACCCCCGTGTTCTTGTGTCGCCTGTAGATAATCAGCAGCGTTACAAAAATAATTACCAACCCGGATGTTTCATATAGTTGCGTTGGATGCACAGGCAGAGATCGGGCATAGTCGGCGTTTATCAGCCCCTCGCGAATTTGCGCACGGAAAGGTCCGTAAGTGGTTCGCGGATAAGTCACCCCCCAGGGCGTCTGCCACTTCATTACCGCGCCCCAGCAACAGCCGTTTAAAAAGCAACCAAGCCGTCCTATCCCATGGGCCAGGGCCATGAAGGGCGCAACCATGTCGGCTACTGGAAATACGGGCGCTTTTACATATTTCAGGTAGGCGATGCCGCCCAGGATACCGCCAATAAGACCGCCGAAGAAGACCAGGCCGCCTGTAATGAAAAATTGCAGGTAACGCCAATCGGCCCCGTCGCCGTATTGGAGTACCCAGTAGACCTTCGAGCCGATGATGCCTGCAATAAAAATCCAGATGCCGCCCGCCGGAGATATGGGATAGGGATTCTCGCGACGGTTATTGAGCCAGTTTGGACCGAGCGCCCCAATAAGGAACGCCAGGGTCATCATCGCAGTATACGAGTGAATACGTAGATCACCCCATTCCAGCAGTGTCGAATACATTGGCTTGCCTTTACTTCTGCCAGACGCCCACGAACAGGAACGCTGGTTTGTGAATTCGATTGAATGATTCCATATCTGCAACTGTCTGTCAGAACTCTTGCGATTATCTGCGGGCTGATAGAAACAGAGCAAAACTCTCAGCAAAGGTAAACGAGAACAAAACCTGCGTTTCCATGTTCTTTGCCCGCCTTGCGGAACATCGCATAGAAGTAACGCGACACCACGCCAGACAGTTGCTGTAGATTTTATCACACTTCTCTATAGCGTTTGAAATGCGCGCGCGTCTGCGCGGCGGATCAGCGTTCTTTTGCATTGCACCAGAGTACGGGCAACCACCACGGTCGCAAGGCCCCGCGGGCCGCTGGCGCGCTGAAGGCGCTTTCGCAGCCTGACAGGCCGTCACGTGCGCGGACCCAGTAATAATACGCGTTTTCGGTACATGCGCATCCAGGGGATATATCATTGTCGTTCACGTTTTTTAATGTATCTTCGTAGGACAATTCTTTGCGCCAGCCATCGTGCGCTGGGACGGCAGTGGCCACATCGGTACCGGAACTGCGATATACCCTGTATTCCAAGTCGCCCGCCATTTCCGGTTGCTGCCAGGTTACCATGATGTAATCGCGATAGCGCAACGATGCCCGTACGCGCTGGGGCGCGTCAGGCGGCCTGCAATGTACACCGACAACGAAGGGTTCCATGGAAATGGAAAGTGGACGGCCATTCAGCGCCACGGCGGAAGAAGCAATTGCGTTGCCATTGAGAACCAGCGGCTTGTCTGGTGTGACAGGCGTAATCCAGAAATTTTCCTCCCCACTGTCCCAGGGGTCAAAACGCAGGGCAAAAGAAAGAAGCGCGCCCGGTTGGAGGCGCCGTATTCCACCTGGTTGATATACGACTATGACAAAACA
>SLFT01000527.1 GCA_007124105.1 Candidatus Hydrogenedentota bacterium
GCGTGAGCCGTCCCGGCAATTACCTGGCGCCGCTGGGGACGCCATTGCGCTTTCTACTGGAACACGCGGGTATGACCGAAGCGACCTGTGCTGTTATCAACGGCGGACCAATGATGGGCGTGAGCACGCCGTCTCTCGATATCCCGTTGACCAAAGGCACCACGGGCCTGCTTGCGCTTACCGAGGCCGAGATGCGCGACGGCGCGGCGCAGGTGTATCCATGCATCCGCTGCGCCCGTTGCGTGGACGCTTGCCCCATGTTTTTGAACCCATCCATGCTTGGTCTGCTTGGGCGTAAGGGCCGGTACGAAGAAATGGCCGAAAGTTATCACCTGAATGATTGTTTCGAGTGCGGCTGTTGTTCGTATGTGTGCCCCTCGAATATTCCGTTGGTCCACTTTTTCCGTTTGGCCAAGGCCATGAACCGGGAAAGGAGCGCAGCAAAATGACCGCTGAAGCGCAACCGCTGAAAATAAGCACCTCGCCGCACATCAAGGCGCGGGAAGATGTCCGCGACATTATGTTCAACGTAACCCTTGCGCTTATGCCCATTGCCCTCTTCTCTGTATGGCTGTTCGGGTTGAGCGCATTGCTGTTGCTTGTAACGGCTACGGCGGCTTGTGTGCTTACAGAGCATCTATTTTGCGTTGTTGCCGGCAAGCCAACAACCATCAAAGACTGGAGCGTGGTTATCACGGGGCTTATCCTGGGGCTTACGCTGCCGCCGGGTACGCCGTTGTGGATGGCGGCGCTGGGCGGCGTGTTCGGCGTGGCCGTCGCCAAGACCCTGTTTGGCGGCATTGGCTACAACTGCTTTAACCCCGCCCTGGTGGGCCGCGCATTTCTCCAGATAGCCTTTCCAGTGGCCATCACCACCTGGATGCCGCCGTCGTTGCCCGGACGCTTCACCAATGTCATTCCCTCGACGCTTACTTTCCCCTTCGCGAAGATGGACGTGGACGCCGTGTACGCGTACATTCACCGCGCATACAGCATGGCGGGGATAGACGGCATGTCCGGCGCCACGCCCCTTTCCGCATGGAAATTTGGCGAGCCGCCGCAATTCGAGTCGAGTGCGCGCCTGTTCAGCGGCATGATTTCAGGTTCGACCGGCGAAACAGCCGCATGGCTGATCATCTTGTGCGGGCTGTATCTTATCTGGCGCGGCATGATGAACTGGCGCATTCCGGCGGGCATGTTGCTCAGCGCGTTTCTGCTGAGCGGCGCGTTCTGGTTGAGCGACCGCGTGGCGTATCCCAACCCGGTGTTCATGCTATTTTCCGGCGGACTGGTGTTTGGCGCGCTGTTCATGGCGTCGGACATGGTCGCCTCGCCCATGACGTCAACAGGCGTGTGGTTGTATGGCGCGTTCATTGGCGCCGTTACCATTGTTATCCGCATTCTGGGCGCGTTGCCCGAGGGCGTGATGTTCGCCATTCTGCTGGGCAACGCGGTGTCGCCGCTTATCAATGAAGTTACACAAGCGCGCGTTTATGGCGTTACAAAACGAAGGAAGGCATGATGATGGATACAGCAACACACGCCTCCAACCTGCCGCAGACGCCCCAGCCAACCAGCAGCGTTGCCATGATAGGAACGCTTACGGGCATCGCCCTTGTCTCGGGCCTGCTCCTGGCGCTGGTGTATCAAGGCACTTATGACAGGATTCAACACAACCGTCAGGCGCGAACGCGCGCGGCGGTTGAGGAGATTCTTCCCGGCATCGTGTCGCAGCGGGCATTTGAAGCGGAGACGTCTCTTGACGACGGCGTCGTCACGCAACAGATTTATGCCGGATACGATGCGTCCGGCGCGCTGGTCGGCGTTGCCATCGAGGCCTCGGACAGCGGCGGTTACGGTGGTGAAATCCGAATTATCTACGGGTACCTGCCCGACAAGCAGGAAATTACGGGCATGAAAGTACTGCTGTCGAAAGAGACGCCGGGACTGGGCGACAGGATTACCACGGATCCGGCATTTCGCGCCAATTTTGACGGATTGCAAGTCCCGCTTGATCCCGAATCCAAGGAACCTGTTACACCCATCGTCTATGCCAAGCCCGGAGCGGGCGGCAGCGCCGGCGAAGTGGAAGGCATTTCGGGCGCGACCATATCCTCGCAGGCGGTAACGCGCGCGGTGCGCGAGAGCACAGCGAGGGTACTGCCCATTGTTTACGACATGTTGGATGAGTTGAAGAAAGGCGGCCAATGAGTACACAAGAAAACACAACGCCCTCCCTGCAAGTGTTCTTGCGCGGACTGTGGGAGGAAAACCCGGTTTTCGTTATGCTGCTGGGGATGTGCCCCGTGCTGGCGGTGACAAACAAGGTGATCAACTGTTTTGCCATGGGACTGTCCGCAACCTTTGTGCTGGTCATGTCCAGCCTGATGGTGTCCCTGTTGCGCAATTACATCCCGAAACAGGTGCGCATCGCGTCCTATATTGTCATCATCGCCACTTTCGTCACTATTGTTGATTATGCTATTCAGGCCATCAGCCTGGAACTCTACGACAGCCTGGGCGCGTTTATCCAACTGATTGTGGTCAATTGCATAATCCTGGGGCGTGCTGAGGCCTTTGCGTCACGCAACACGCCGCCCAAAGCGGTATTGGACGCCATCGGCATGGGCGTCGGGTTCACCTTTGCGCTGCTGTGTCTCGGCATCGTGCGCGAGGCGCTGGGCAACGGCACGCTCATGATGGACACCCCCTACGAGATTTCCCTCTTCGGCCCCCATTTCGCGCCCTGGTCGGTCATGATCCTGCCGCCCGGCGGCTTCTTCGTGCTTGGACTGCAAATCCTGTTTTTCAACTGGGTGCGCAAGAAACTGCAGCGGCGTAAAACCTCCGCCGCGCAGGTATAGGAGGCGTTGGTCATGAACACAGAATCACTTCCCGCCATCTTCATTAACGCCGCTATAGTCAACAACTTCGTGCTTAGCATGTTTCTGGGCATTTGCCCTTTCCTCGGCGTGTCCGCCAAAAAAGAGACAGCCGTACGCATGGGGCTCGCCGTTATTTTTGTAATGCTGGTCAGTTCGATGTGCGCTTATGGTATCAATATTGTGCTTGACGCCGTCGGTGCGCCATACTTGCGCCTGATATGCTACATTGCCGTCATCGCGTCTGCCGTGCAGCTGGTCGAAATGGTAATCAAGAAATTCAGCCCGGCCCTGTTCAAGGCGCTCGGCATTTTCCTGCCGCTTATCACCACCAACTGCGCCATACTAGGGCTGGCCCTGTTCCAGACCCAGAACGAATACAATTTCCTGCAATGCCTTGTGTACGCCCTGGGCGCGGGTACCGGATTCACCCTGGCCCTGACCATTATGGCCGGGATGCGCGAGAAACTTGAACTGGCAGACACGCCGGATATCGCGCAGGGCGCAGCCATTACCCTTATCCTGGCGGGTATTCTATCGCTGGCGTTTATGGGCTTCGCGGGACTCGGCGGGTGATGGTATGGTCTATGCTGTCGGCGGCGCGCTGCTCGGCGCTTGCGTTTTATTTTGCCTGCTGCTCCTGTGGACTTATGGGCATAACCGCAGCGGCATCGCGTCACACCGTACAGCTATCGTTAACGGCAGGCGTGTATTAGCCTCCGGCATCCTGGCGCCCGTGGCGGCGCGCGACACGGAACCCACAAGCCCATATCCGCCACCGCCCGAAACAATGCGCGACGACGACAGAACCGTTTATCCCTGCATCCACTGCGCGCGGTGTCTTGACGTATGCCCTGTGGCGTTGAACCCCTGCATGCTGGCGCTGCTTTCCCGCAAGGGGCGCTACGCGGAGATGAACGACGCGTATGGATTGCGCGTCTGCATTAACTGCGGCAATTGCGCCGATGTATGCCCGTCGAATATACCCATGCTCCAGTTATACCGTGCCGCCCGGGAGGCCATCGAGAAAGGAGCGCCGCAGCATGACCACTGACGCCGCGCGTCGCTCCAGCCTCACCTGTTCAGCGGCGCTGACCCTGGCCATTCTGGCCTTTACTGTCAGCCTTCTGCTTGCCTGGACGCATCACGCCGCGCAAGAGGCCATTGCGCGGCGCGATGATGCGCGTATCCGCGCGCTGACACGTGAAATGCTGCCGGACGCTGTACGTCATCAGGTGTTCACCGTCTCCCTGCCAAGTTACGGCGGCGCAACAATTACGCGACCCATTTACGCAGGCTACGACGCCTCGGACGCGTTCATCGGCATCGTTGTGGAGACTTCCGACAGCGGCGGTTATGGCGGCGAGGTTCGCGTTGTCTACGGATACCTGCCGCATAAACAAAGCATTACAGGCGTCAAAATACTGAAGGAAACAGAAACGTCGGGGATTGGCGACCGCATCAGAACAGACCCGGAATTTCTGGCCCAATTTGAAGAGATGGCGCTCCCACTGCAAGCAGACACGAAACGGCCGCAACATCCTGTTTCTTATGTACCTCCTGAAACCAACGGCGGCCCTGGACAGGTCGAAGGCATTTCAGGCGCTACCGTGTCATCAAGAGCCGTCATAAGAGCCATGCGCATCAGCACGAATCAGATAGTGCCCGCTGTGCATGACATGCTGGACGAGTTGAAAGGGGCGCGACAATGAGCATCAGCCCAATCATTACATTCACGCCGAACGCGACAACGCGCAGCCATAGTAGACGCGGCGTCCGTGCCGCGTTTTGTTCCAGGTTGCGCGACAAGGATACCAGAACCAACGCGGCAAGGATGCCACGTCCACTATGGCGCAATCGTTCTTTTCCCACGACGGGGACGTTCAGTCCAACCATACGCCGCGGCGGCAAAAACGGAACGGCGCTGCCCGGCTTGCTATTGCCTACCGGCGGGATGATGTGCGCTGGTTGCGCCGAAGGGAGCGGACCATGGTGGCGTTAATCGGAAACGCGCTCCTCGGCGCGGGCATCCTCGTCGTTGTGGTTATGGGCTGGGTGGGCGTACAGCATCTGTTTCGAAAGAGCGAGGGCTTGCCGCCCGATTGCGACGTGCTCGGCGACACGGGACGCGGCTGCGCCCACTGCACTCAGCGCGACGCCTGCGACCACGTCAGGGGCCAGAAGGAGTAATAATGGACGCGCTTGTTGCGCCGATGCGTGCCGATGCCATTTTGACTTTTCCAAGACACATTTGCTACACTTTCGCCTACCTTACCTTTTGGGGCTGTAGCTCAGTTGGGAGAGCGCCGCGTTCGCAATGCGGAGGTCAGGGGTTCGATCCCCCTCAGCTCCACCATAGGTAAGATATTAAAAACGCTGTATATAGCGGTGCCTATTGGTGCCTCCAACGTAACGGCAGGCGTGGGCAAGTTGTTATACTGTGATACGGAAAAGGGCATAACTTCCCCACGCCACAGCGTATCCCCTCATCAGAGCCTTCCTAATGCCACACATGCCCACGAGAATACCCGTCCTTCGCAATAACTGTTGCCGTCGCTGTGAGCCGCGCACTGTTTTATCGCCTGTTCCACCTGTGTTATCCTTTCTTGTGCGATAAGAGGGAAGATGATGTCTGATAAAGGAGAATTTAAGATGCATCTGTCGGAACGGCCACGCCGACTGCGGCGCAACGAAACCCTGCGGCGCATGATCCGCGAGACGCGTGTGACAGCGGACGACCTCGTCCTGCCGTTGTTCGTGCGCGAGGAAACGCGCGCGCGCAAGCCTATCGCATCAATGCCGGGACAATTCCAACTGGGCATGGAGGACGCCGTGGACGCGGCAGACGCAACAGCGGACGCGGGGATTCCCGCTGTGCTGCTTTTCGGCATTCCCAAGCATAAAGACGCCTTGGGTTCGGGCGCATACGACCCGGAAGGCGTTATCTGTCGTGCTGTCGCCGCCATCAAGAAAAGACGCCCCGACCTGTGCGTCATCACGGATGTGTGCCTGTGCGAATATACCGATCACGGCCATTGCGGCGCGCTCGAGGAAAACCGCGACGGCCTTCTGGATGTGCATAATGACGCCACGGTGGAGCTGCTTGTCAGGGAGGCGCGCGTTCACGCCGACGCCGGCGCGGACATGGTGGCGCCGTCGGA
>SLFT01000063.1 GCA_007124105.1 Candidatus Hydrogenedentota bacterium
CCCGGCGCCGATATGTTTCGCGCGGAACTCGCGCCCGGCTGGAACCCGGTGTTGGTGAAATTGGAGGATGGCGGCGGCCGTCGTTGGGAATTTACATTCGAGGCTTATGGCGAGGACGGCGCTCCGCTGCAATCACGTATTCATGACAGCGGGCAGGAGCAGCGGCGCCAGGACATATAGTACACTTGATTCAGCGACGCCAATCCATCAGTGATTCGATGGCGTCAGGCGCAAAAGTTGGTATGCCGGCAATATCGCGTACCTTGCTGCGTTCGCGGTAGGAATCATCAATGAAAATGGCGTCTTTGTGTTTGATGCGCGCTGCCTTGCATTTGTCCCGCGCTACGTGGTGTATGGCGTCAAACAACTGTGAAAGGCCGTGTCGGGCCAGGGTTTCCTGTACGTTTTTCCGATGGCGGGTCAGCAGGTGCAATTGTTTGCCCTGGTTGCGACACTGGTGCATAAAGGCCGCAATCATAACGTTTACTTTGTCGTCTTGCAGCAGCGTGTCGTCAAGGTCTATGTATACGTGGGCATACGCCAATTGCGCGCGAAAACACGCAGTAAGTGCGCGGTCCATTTCAAGATGATGCGAGAGCGCTTGTATCTCTACATCCAGATCAATCCGATCGTATACAGCGAGCAGGGGAAGGTTCACGCCGAGGTTGCGGTACAACCCCATGCCACCGCTGACGCGTGGCGCGATCTCCAGCAGGGTAAGCGCATCTGCTTCGTTGCGTTTTACCTGAAAGAACCATGCGCCGCGTAGCGTGAGAGCGACGTTGATGGTCGTTGCGAACCGTGTAAAGTCTGCGTCCAGGGGTACGGGCCGCGTATGGGTGCTGATGCCGTTGACAGTGCGTACCCGCTCGCGTGGGCCAATGAACCGCAACACGCCATGTCGGTCGGTAAAGCAGTCCACTGTATACTCGACGCCGGGCAGGTATTCCATGGCAATAAGGGTCGGGTCGTCCGCGCGCGCGGCCTTCCATGCCTGCCTGGAACGCACGATACGCGCTCCGTGCGAGCCTTGTCCCGCGTCCGGCTTCAAAAATAGTGGAAGGGGCGCGTTTGCGTCGTCGTACGCATATAGTCGCGGCACGGAAATCGCTCCTGCGAAGCGCGCGTAGGTAGCCGATTTGCTGCGGCAGAGTGTGCAGGTCTCGGATGTTGCGCCAACAATGGCGCAACCCAGTTCAGCGTCGAGCCTTGTCAAAGCGGTCACCGCGTCATCGTGAGCGGGATAAATCATGTCTATCTTGTGCGTCGCCACAAGGGCGCGCATATATGCAGGAAAGGTGGGATCATCAGCGAAAGGAACGCCTTCAATGTATCGCTTGAATACGTAGGCCCCATGATTCGAGGAAACACTGCTCGCACCAATAAGGGACACATGGGTTGACTGACACAGGGCCCTGTGTATTTCAAGTCCAAGCTCGGTTCCGCAAGGGAAAACCAATGTTGTCGCGCCAGGCGAATTATTTGCTGTCATACCGGGCCTTTCTTATCTGTTGCGCACGGCGCTGTCAGCGCACATTGCGCATGATGCCCACAGTGTTGGTTTCCCAGAACGCCGCGGCAATGTCCGGACGCCCGTCGTTGTCAAAGTCGGCGACGCATAACGCGCGCGGCCGGCCTTCCGAGAATGTGTAGGTTTCGCGACGGAACCGTTGCGGCAGCGCGCTGTCTTCTGATTCGTTAAACAACACGATTATACGTTGGGAAGCGTAACATGCCGCGACAATGTCCATGCGCCCGTTATTAGTCAGGTCGGCCACGGCGGTATCTCGAATCTCGTGTTCAAGAACGCCCCGGTCCGTTCCCAGCATAATTTCCTGCGAAAGGGAAAAGGAAAAGGGGCCGTCCCCGTAAAAGACTACGATGCTGTCGTCGGTGTGCGCGTGACTGACCACAATATCCGGCTTGCCGTCGTTGTTCATATCGTTCACATGAATAGTTGTGGGCAGCGCGCCCCGCGACGGAAAGCGATCATATTCCACGAAATCGCCCTGTCCGTCGCCCTTGAAAAGCGCCACTTCGGCCGTAGCGTACATGGCTACGGCAAGATCGGTTGTCTGGTTGCCGTCGAGGTCGGCTGGCGCAAGGGCGCGGGGCCCGCCGGGCGCGGGCATGAACCGAGGGGCGCCAAATATCTTGTCGCGATGGCCAGGCATGAATACCAGCACATCACTGCTCCAGCCCGCGGCAATAAGGTCGCGTAAGCCGTCTCCGGTTATATCGCGTACAACAACGTCTGTCAGCCCCGGCATGGTGTACATGGGGACGCCCTCGCCGTCGTAATGCCGATGATAGTTCAACAGGTTATCCGGCACTTCAAACATGAGCGGTCGAAATACGCCTTCATCCTTTAAGTTCAGGAACACGGATACATCGCGTTGGCGCGAGGCGTGAAAATTCACGATGATAATATCCGGCCATTTCAGACTATCCACGTTCGCAATGGCTATCGCGTAAGGGCCAAAACCCGTTTTCAGGGATGGGTGGCGGCGCGTGTAATCCAGTGGCAGCTCGGCAAGCAACAGCGAAACCTCGTCGTTCGCCGGACGTTCCTCGCGCGTATCGAACAATTCGCCCCGATCAACCGTCACAATATCGAGCAGGCCGTTGTCCGTCAGATCGGCGGCCGCAAGGGCATTCGGGTTCGGGCCCACCTGGTGATACCGCGTGGGCATGGCAAAGGTGCGCGGTGTTTCCTGGGCTGTCCCAGTGCGGATGCAAATTAGAAAGGCGGCAAGAAAAAGCAACGCCGTTCGATAGTGGATTCGCGCCAGGGCGCTCATAGGCTCTGCTCCCTGGCGTGGCTTGCCCATTGCGCGGCCAGTTCGATGGCGGCGCACAAACTGCCCTCGCGCGCCGTACCCCGTCCGGCAATGTCATAGGCGGTTCCGTGGTCGGGCGAGGTGCGAATGAACGGCAGCCCCAGCGTTACATGAACCCCTGCGTCCATGGTCGCCAGTTTGAAGGGGATATGACCCTGGTCGTGATACATGGCGACTACCAGATCAAATTCGCCCGTGTACATGCGTTGAAACACCGAATCGGGCGAGAATGGTCCGAAACAATGTATGCCGGCGTCGGCGGCCATCGCTATTGCGGGCGCGATCGCGTCCGTTTCTTCAGCCCCGAATGCGCCCGATTCGCCCGCATGAGGGTTCAGCCCCGCCACGGCGATGCGCGGCGCGCGAAACCCGAGTTTGTCCAGAACGGTTGCGCCGGCATTGATGGCGCGCAATACACGCTCTTTCGTAACCGCCTTCACGGCATTCGCCATGGAAAGATGCGCTGTAATATGGACAATACGCATCCGGTCAGAGAACAGGCTCATGTGGCATTCCTGTGTATTGGTCAATGCCGCCAGCAGCGGCGTATGGCCGGGATACGGACAGCCCGAGAGCAACATGCCCTCTTTGTTCACGGGGCAGGTGACCATACCGCGGATGTGTCCGGCGAGCGCGGCCTTCGCCGCGGCTTCAATCCAAACCGCAGCGCAACGGCCCATCTCAGCGTCCAATGCGCCCGGCCTCAGGGACGGCGGCGCGCAACCTGCATCGTATACAGGGATACCGTTGGCGTCCGACCGTATCGCGTCCAATGAGTCTATCGCATAACAGGCGGGCATGTCCGGCGCGTATTCCCGCATGGAATCCAATGTGGACAGACTGCCAAAGACCACCGGCGAGAAAACCGCCATTATGGCCGGGCGCGACAACGCCTTTGCCAGAATTTCCGGACCGACGCCGTTGCAGTCGCCCATGGTAACGCCCAATATTGGAAGCGACGCGTTTATTGTACTGTTCATAGACATTGTTGTTCATTGCCCTGGTTTGATGCTCAGCCGCCTTTGAATAAGCCCCCACACGTCAGATACCGTCTTCACCTGAATGCCCTTGGCGTTATCGGCGGCAACTGTAAAGCGTGGGAAAAGCGGCTCATATTTCCGTGTCCTACGTTATTATACAGTACAGGGCGCTTCAGACAAGAATATGGACAAACCATCATAGATATTATTTGCAGGAGGCTCTCAATAAAAGGCCATCTATCCTTGCGAAAACATGTCTGCGCATAGCGGACAGGCGTCTGACCTTTTCCGAGAAGGTTAAAAGACGGTTTTTTGCGTGAACTCCCGCAAAAATACGCGCCAGGACACGGATGCGGCTGATTCTTATTGGGGCGCGCCTCCCGCTTTCGGGCCGGTCTGGGCCGTAAGCCTATCCCAGGCGGCGAAAACAGCCGCCACCGCTTCGGGATTGCCGCCCGGCCCGAATTCACACTGCGCAATACAGCCGCCGTTGCGCCAGAGGTTTTCGTAAACGCTGAGCACCGCCGCTTCTGCGTCTTGCGCTGTTCCCTCTGACAGAATGTGCTGGCGGTCAATCTCGCCCCAGAATGTTATCTTACCCGCAAAGGGCCGCAACGTCTCCACGCCCATACAGAAAATCTGTGAATTAATCGCGTCCAGCCCCAGTTCGATCATGTCGGGGAAAATATCCACTGTATAGCCGTCGGTGTGCATAAAAATGGCCTTGTCCGCGCCGTGGGCGATCTGAATGAAGTCGCGATACATGGGTTTGAAAATCTCACGCCACAACTGCGGCGCAATGAGCAGCGCCTTTTGCGAGCCCCAGTCGTCCATGAACGACAGCGCATCCACATCAGTTTTCGCCCATAATTCAAGCAGCGCGCAATTGAAGGCGTGGAGTTCCTTGATAAAGGCATCCATTCCCGGCGGCCTGGTCATCAGATCAATATAAAAATCCGCCGTACCGCGCAAAAACTGGAGCCGTTCAAAAGGCCGCGGACAACAACCGGCCGTGATGAAATCAGACCGTGTCGCGCACCACGCATTCACCTTGTCGGCGTCAATCGTCAACAGTTCGCGGGGAAAGCGCACCCGAGAAGCATCTTCCTGCCAACTCCGAATTATCGGGTTTTTCACTTCGCCTATCACGCCCTCGTGGATGTTTGTGAATTCACACCCGAACTCATCACTATAAATGCCCACCTCGGTTGCGTTTCCCTTCGTGGGCGGCGTTTCGCTGTGAAACCCTGGGGCGCCGTTGATATCCGCTGGATATCTGGCGCGAATTGCCTGCAACGCTTCTGGGTACTGTTTTTCCGCCCAGGGCAAATGCCAGAGTTGACGCGGCGCCCGGGCCGGGGATTCAAAACGGAGGGTTTGCCAAACCAGTTCACGGCTTGTTGCGCTCATAATCAAGATTCCTCAGTAATAGACAGAGATACCACGAGATGATAGCAGGACGCCGCTCATTTTTCCAAAGTACAGGCCCACATTTTTTGATAATTTCGGACAAGCAAAAAGGCTTTGAATAACACTTTTTATTGTGGTCTATCCTGTGATATACTATAAGAAACCACAATATGTTGGGTTATGGAGCGCTGCTGTATCGTGAATGGTCGTTCAAGAAAAGTTCATTTTGTTGGCGTGGGCGGCATTGGCATGAGCGGTCTTGCCGAAATACTGCTCAACTTGGGATACGATGTTTCCGGGTCGGATATTCAGCCCTCGCCCATAACAGAACGGCTACAGCGTTATGGATTGCGTTTCTTTTGCGGGCATGATGCCGCGCATATTCACGACGCGGGCATTGTGGTGGTGTCCGCAGCCATAGACGATGAGAATGCCGAAGTGCAAGCGGCACGGAAAGGGCGCGTCCCGGTCATTCATCGCAGCGACCTGCTTGCGGACCTTATGCGTCTCAAACCCAATGCCGTGGTTGTGGGGGGCACCCACGGCAAGACGACTACCACCTCAATGATCAGCGCTTTTCTGGACGCCGCCAATATCGGCGCCACCACCATTGTAGGGGGCATCCTTCATCGCAGCGGCACGAACGCGCGCTGGGGCACAGGCGATTATCTGGTCGCCGAAGCGGACGAGCACGACGGCTCGTTTCTGCGGCTGCATCCCACCATTGCCGTTGTAACCAACATAGACGCAGAACATCTGGAATATTACGGAACCCTGGACAATATCAAGCGGGCTTTCACTGACTTCTGCAATACCGTCCCTTTTTACGGCTATGCCATTCTTTGCGGCGACGACCCCCATTGTCGCGCCATTATCCCAGAGATTGACAGTGTGCTGCTTACTTATGGCCTTGACGATGGTGTATCGTTGCAGGGCGTACACATCCAGCGCAACCTTATAGACCCGGCTCATCCGCGTGGTTGTCAAATGGCCTCCCTACGCACTCGTTTTGATGTTGTAAACCATGATGAACGTCTCGCGCCCACGGGCTGTCTTGGTACGTTGGAGGTCAACGCACTTGGTACACACAATATCCGCAACGCACTAGCCGCCTGCGCGGTCGGCCTCAGCCTGGGCATGCGTTTTGCCGCCATTGCCGAAGGACTGCGCCAGTTTGACGGCGTTCGGCGTAGACTTCAGGTGTGCGGCGACGTGGACGGCATTACGGTTATCGAGGATTATGCCCATCACCCAACGGAAATTGCAGGCACCCTGGAAGCGGTACGCTCGACCTCGCCAAAGCGTATCTTATGCATTTTTCAGCCCCATTTATACAGCCGCACCAAGTTCTTCTGCGATACCTTCGCCGAGGCATTGTCCAAGGCGGACCGCGCCTTGATCACAGATATCTACCCTTCCAGAGAGGCGCCCATGCCCGGCGTGGATGCTGGATTGATAGTGGACGCGGCCCATGCCCAGGGCGCACACCACGTCGAACTTGCGCGGGATATGGACGCGGCGCCTGAGTTGCTTGCCCCTGAGTTGCGCAGCGGCGACGTGGTGTTGATCATGGGCGCTGGAAACATCAATCAAATCGCGCCTGCATTACTCGAAGAGTTGCGGACGCGTAAAGGGAGCACTGAACCATGAACGCCACACTCGCCAGGACGCAAAAGCGAACGCGCACACAGGCCCGCGCCCGCAACCGCAAAAACGCGCTGCCACACCGGCTCGAGATGCTGTTCGGATTATTATTTCTGCTGGCTGTTGTCAGTTTGTTTTTGGGCTATGTGGCGCAATCATCAACATTCAAGGTGGACCGCGTGCTGTTCGAGGGGGTTCGCGCGTTGTCCGAAGCCGATGTACGCGCGGCGGCGGGCATTACAACAGAAGACAATATCGTATTGCTTGACACCAATGCCATTGCGCGACGCGTCGAGGCGCTTCCTTATGTGAAACGATGCGAAGTGAGGCGCATGTATCCTGATAAGGTCTTGTTGCAGATTGTAGAGCGCGAACCTATCGCCAGCGTAATGGTCAGCAATCACCTGTACGAGATTGATCGCGAAAACGTGGTCTTGCGCGAGTTGTCGCCTTACGGCGTCCACACCGGTCCGCTAATTACCAGTCTCCCCGAGATTATCGCGCTCGAACCGGGCGTCCATATCCAGAACGAGGCATTATCCGCGGCGCTCGCGCTGTGGGAAGCCTTCAGAACGGCATCTTTCTCTAACGAACTGACCCTCTCAGAAATATCGGCGAAGCATGTCAACGATCTGCGTATGTACTTCAACGAACTACCATTTGAATTGCGCTGGGGGCGTTCTGATTTTGCCGTCCAGACCACACGACTTGACATTTTGTGGCATGAGATGGACGGCGATATCCCTTGTGAATATTATCTCGATCTGCGGTTTGACGCCGATCTTGTCTGTAAATAACCAACCCTGTCCGCGTCTTGTCACCCGGGCGGGAAACACGTATACAGGAGAATGACGCCATGAGGCCAAACGAGGACTTTGAATCCTTTGATCAACACGCTGTTATCAAAGTGTGCGGCATCGGCGGCGGCGGCTGCAATGCCGTAAATCGCATGATCGAAGCGGGATTGTCGGATGTACAGTTCATTGTTATGAACACAGACGCCCAGGACTTGCGAGAATCAAACGCGCCCGTGCGCCTTCAGATAGGTCACGGCGCGCTGGGCGCGGGCGCCAAGCCCGAAGTAGGCCGTCAGGCCTGCGAAGACGACCGCGAACGCGTCCGGGAATTGCTTGCGGGCGGCGACCTGGTGTTTTTAACCCTCGGGCTCGGCGGCGGCACAGGCACGGGCGCAGCGCCCATTGTCGCGCAAGAGGCCGCGGATACCGGCGCGCTTACCATTGCCATTGTTACGCTTCCCTTCAGTTTCGAGGGACAGGAGCGTATGAACAACGCCCTGAAAGGTCTCGAGGAACTCGAGAAGTACGTGGATACCCTTATCGTAGTTCCCAACGACCGCATTGCGGAACTGAGCAATGCCAATACCAGTTTACTTGATGCTTTTCGACACGGCGACGAAGTGTTGCACAACGGTGTACGCGCCATCAGCGAATTGATAACGGTTCCCGGCCTTATCAATCTTGACTTTTCCGATGTGCGCACCGTGATGCAGGCGCGCGGCCGCGCGCTTATGGGCATCGGCGTCGGCGATGGAGAAGACCGCGCCATGCGCGCCGCCGAGGAAGCTATTGTATGCCCGCTGCTTGAACAATCCAATATAAACGGCGCCAAAGGCGTCATTATTAATGTACGCGGCGGCACTGATGTGCGTATGCACGAGGTGCAGCAGGCGAACGAATACATCCGCAGTAACGCCAGTCCCGACGCTACCATTATCACCGGCGCGGTAATAGACAAGGACGAGCGTCCCGAATTTCAAGTAACAGTTATTGCCGCTGGTTTTCCCAAGAAGGATATATCCTCTTACGTAAACCGCACCAAGGAAGAGGAGGCGAAAAAAGCGGCGGCGGCGGCCTTGAACGCCAGGAAAGGCATGGCCGCGGCGCTGAAGTCCGCGCAACCCCAGGACAAGGCAACGCCGGCAAAACCTGCTGTCAAGCAACCCGCCCCTGTGAATGCGGACAACGGTCCACTGTTCAATCTGCCGCAGGATAAATCTGCTGAACCATCGGTTATTACGCCGTCCGTGGAAGACCCTGAAGACATGAACATTCCCACATTTCTCCGCAAGCGGAAGAAGAATCAGGAGCGAAAATGAAAGCGCAATTTCAAAAGCTTTTACAGCGGGCAGTGCAAAAGGATGCGTCGGATATACACCTGAAAGTAGGCAACACGCCTTGGTTCCGCGTGGACGGCGAGATGTTGCCCCAGGAAGACGGTCCCTATACAGTGGAAATGATGGACGCAGTATGCGCCATCCTGTTGAGCCAGGAGCAGCATGCCTATTTTCGCAAGCGCGGCGAAGTGGACTTGTCCTATACGGAGAAAGGAGTAGGGCGGTTCAGGGTAAATGTATATCGTCAGCGAGGATCGGTTTCCTGTGTCATGCGTCGAATCAAGACGGCCATGCAAAGTTTCGAGCAATTGCATTTGCCCGAAACGCTCAAACGCATCGCCATGATGCAACGGGGCCTGGTGCTGATTACGGGAACCACCGGCAGCGGCAAGACAACAACCCTCTCCGCTATTGTTGACTACATTAACCGTCACCGGCGCGTACATATCATTACCATTGAAGACCCTATTGAATATTTGCACAACGACCACAGGGGTATTGTCAGTCAGCGTGAAATTTCAATGGATACCGTGGATTTCACTTCCGCCCTGAAGTCTGTGATGCGCCAGGACCCCGATGTCATTCTTGTGGGCGAAATGCGCGACCTCGAAACGTTTCAGGCCGCACTCAGCGCCGCCGAAACTGGTCATCTGGTGTTTACTACCCTGCATACTACCAATGTCATGCAGACCATAGACCGCATCATAGACCTCTTTTCTTCCAATCAGCATGATCAGATTCGATCGCAGCTGTCCCTGAACCTGCGCGCCATTATGTGCATGCGGCTCCTTCCCCGCGCTGACGGCGCCGGACGCGTACCCGCATGTGAATTGCTGTTGGTAAATCCCTCCGCGCGTAAACTCATCAAGGAAAACCGAATTGCGCAGTTGGATTCCATTATTGCATCGGGAAAAGACGATGGCATGCTGTCTTTTAACGACAGTTTGCACAATCTTATCAAAGAGCGGCTTATTACCCAGGAAACCGGCGCCGAGGTGTCCGAAAACCCCGAAGACTTGAATATGTTGCTTCAGGGGATACGCCTCAGCTCGCGGCGCGGCGGTATTTTGAAATAGGGTACGCTTACGAATCCCCGTGTAAAGCCGCGGGCTAAATCCTGTCGAAATCGGCCACCCAAAACTTGACCAGGCGCTTAATCTGATCGCGGTCTCTGATGTTTTCGTCAAGCACCTTGCGCATCAGTGCCGGCAGCTGATCGTCTGCCGCGAAACGCAATGCGACAATCTGATCGGTGGTCAGCCCATTTATTTGCCACCAGTCGTCCGGCGGCAGTATCTTCTGCAGGCGCAGCTTCATTTCCAGGCGGATAATCCGGTCTTGCAGTACCAGCGGATAACGCCGGACTTTTATGGCCAGCACAAGCATACACAGGCCATAGTAGAGCAACAATAGTTTCATGATAAAGACAGCCGTGCGCTCGGAAAAGAGGGGGAGCAACAAAGCAATGGCCGCGGCTATTGCGGGTACAAGCATCATGGTAACCACAAGGTGCAGCCAGTCATAAGACCTGTGGTTTTTGTAATTCTGTGGCTTGTTGTTGTCTGCCATGAAAACAGTTTCCTTTCACGCGGTGGTTGACGCCGCCCTTATAAGCCAAGCGTTAGACGCCAGGGGTGTTCAATAGACTCACACAGATAGCGTAGGAAACGCGCGGCATCGGCGCCGTCAATACATCTATGGTCATAAGAAAGGCTTAACGGCAACATTAAACGCGCCTCAAAAGCGTCTCCACTGTAGACCGGTTCCATGGCCGCCCGCGAGACGCCGAGTATGGCTGTTTCAGGCGCGTTGATGATGGGTGTAAATGCATGACCGCCCAGACCGCCCAGATTGCTGACGGTAAATCCACCACCGCGCATGTCTTCGAGCGCCAGTTTCCGCGCCCGCGCTTTCTCTGCCAGCAGCGCTATCTCGACGGCGATCTCAAGTACGCTTTTGGTGTTTACGTGGCGCAGTACGGGGACAACCAGGCCGTTAGGGGTGTCTACAGCAACGCCGATATGGCAGTATTGTTTCAGGATGAACTGTTGGTTCTCCATATCCACCGTGGCGTTCAGTCGCGGGAACCGTTGAAATACCTCCGGCAGCATTTTAATCAAAAAAGCAGTGATGGTGAGGCGCGCATCTGCCTTTTCAGCTTCCCGGGCATAGCGTTTGCGAAAACTATCGAGTTCCGTAATGTCAGCCTTGTCAAAATGTGTTACATGGGGTATGGTTGTCCAACACTGCGTCAAATGCTCGGCGGCTTTGAGGCGTATGGCGTTCATTGGCTCAATGACAACCGCGCCCCATTTGTCGTGGTCGCTTTTATGCGCTTCCTCTTCGGGCTTTGTGGCTTCACCGTCTACTGTGTCAGCGTCGGCGCTGTCTTGGGAAGCGATATAATCGCGCACATCCTGCGCGGTAACCCTGCCGCTTGAATCATGGGTCGGAATAGCGTCCAGAGGTATATCGTGTTCGCGAGCCAGTTGGCGAACTGAAGGCGCGGCGCGCACATCGCTGGCTTCGCCGTTCTGGGTCGCCCTTTTTTTCTCCGCGGGCGCCGGCTCTTTTGTTGCAGGTGCGACGGCCGGTTTCGGCGACGGCGTTTCCACCGCTTCTTCGCCGCCGTTTTCATCAAGCAGCAGCAGTACATCGCCGACATTAACCGTGTCGCCTTCTTTCACGCGAACTTCTATTACCTTGCCCGCCCAGGGACAGGGTATTTCGGCGACGGCCTTGTCGGTTTCAATCTCGATTACGTTCTGACCCGCAGATATAGCGTCGTTAGCAGTGACCAGTACGCGCGCCACAGTTCCTGAGGTTATGTTTTCGGCCAGTTCCGGAAGTGTGAATTCTTTTGTCATTGGGTTTCCTTGTTAGTCCGTTCCGCTTTAACGCAGAGTTGACGCATGAAATAAAAAGAGAGCCGAGGACACCCTTTCAGCATGCCGATGCCTGTGTAACATTTTGCAAACGGTATTTGTTTCAGGTACGCAATGGGTCGTCCTTGTCCTTTGGTATATTCATGGCGTCTCTTGCTTTTGCCGCAATTGACGCGTCCATGTCGCCGCGTCTTGTGAGCGCCGTCAAGGTTGCGAGGGTAATGAATCGGTAATCCACCTCGAAGAAATCGCGCAACGCTTCCCGTGATTCGCTTCGCCCAAAGCCATCCGTGCCCAGGCTGACGAGGCCGCCCGGTACCCATCGCGCGATGCCGTCGGGCAACAGCTTCACATAATCCGAGGCGGCTACCACCACGCCCGCGTCGCGCTCCAGACATCTTGTGACATAGGGCAGGCGGGGGGCTTGTTCGGGATGCAGCATGTTGTACCGTTCACAGGCCATACCGTCATTGCGCAGTTCCTTATAGCTGGTAACGCTCCAGACATCAGCGGCAACGCCGTATTCCGCGCCGAGCAGTTCTTGTGCTTTGAGCGCCTCATTCAGAATAGCGCCGCTGCCCAACAGTGTGGCTTTGTACTTTGCGTCGGAGATATGGGCCGCGCGAAAACGATACATGCCCTTGAGGATGCCTTCCCTGACAGATGGTTCGTCAGGCATGGGCGGCATCGCATAGTTTTCATTTCCCACGGTTATGTAGTAGAAGCAGTCTTCCCGCTCAGAAATCATGCGGCGGAGACCGTCTTCGATGATTACGGCGAGCTCAAAGGCGTACGCGGGATCATAGGCTTTTAACGTCGGTACGGGCATGGCGAGCAGATGGCTGTGCCCGTCCTGGTGCTGGAGACCCTCGCCCGCCAGCGTGGTACGGCCCGCTGTGCCGCCAATAAGAAACCCCCGGGCGCGCATATCGCCGCCCGCCCATACCAGGTCGCCGATGCGTTGCATGCCAAACATGGAATAGTACACGAAGAAAGGAATGGCAGCGACGCCGTGAGAGGCGTAGGCCGTGGCCGCCGCCAGGAAAGACGACATTGCGCCCGCTTCGGTAATCCCTTCTTCAATAATCTGGCCGTCGAGCGCCTCCTTGTAATAAAGCAGGTTGTCAGCGTCAACCGGTTCATAGCGCTGTCCGGCTGAAGAATAAATGCCCACCTGCCGGAACAAGCCGTCCATGCCGAAGGTGCGCGCTTCATCGGGCACTATGGGAACCACATGGTTGCCGATCCCTGGAGCCCGCAACAGTTTCAGTAGCAGACGCACAAATGCCATGGTTGTGGATGCCGGACGTGTTGCGCCCTGTAAAAATTCGTCGAAAAGGGACGCATCCGGGTGCGGCAGCGTCCTTGTCGTTGTGACAATGCGTTGTGGAAGAAACCCGCCCAGCTGTTCACGCTTTTCGAGCAGGTAACGGGCTGCGGGACTGTCCTCGGGCGGTTTGTAAAAGGGCGCATACGCGATATCGTCGTCTGAAATGGGAATGCCGAACCGACCACGGAATTCCCAGAGTTCATCCTCGTTCATCTTCTTTTGCTGATGCGTAATGTTCTTGCCTTCGCCGCTTTCGCCCAGTCCGTATCCTTTGATGGTCTTGGCAAGTATGACTGTCGGCGCGCCCTGCTGATTTACGGCGTTGTGATAGGCGGCATACACTTTCACAGGATCATGTCCGCCGCGCCGAAACTTGCGCAACTGCTCGTCCGTGACCATGTCCAGAAATGGTTGTAGACGAGGCTCGCGTTCGAGCAGTTTGCGGCGAATATAAGCGCCGGACTTCACGCTGAAGTTCTGATATTCGCCGTCAACAATGGCGCCAAGCGTTTTGGCAAGAATGCCGGTATCGTCTCGTGCGAAGAGCGTATCCCAGTCGCTGCTCCAGATTACTTTGAGCACGTTCCAGCCTGCGCCGCGAAATACAGACTCCAGCTCCTGGATAATATGGCCATTGCCGCGCACCGGCCCGTCCAGCCGTTGCAGATTGCAATTGACCACAAAGATAAGGTTGTCCAGGTTCTCACGGGACGCCAGGCTCAGCGCGCCCAGGCTCTCAGGCTCGTCCGTCTCGCCATCGCCAAGAAAGGCCCACACATGCCCGGACGCAGTCGGTTCAATTAAGCCGCGGTGTTCGAGATAACGATTAAACCGTGCCTGGTAGATAGCCATGATAGGGCCAAGACCCATGCTGACAGTGGGGAAACTCCAGAAGTCAGGCATCAGCCAGGGGTGAGGATAAGACGAGAGACCGCCGCCAGGCTGCAATTCCCGGCGGAAGTTCTCAAGTTTCTTCAAAGGAAGCCGTCCCTCAAGAAAAGCGCGCGCATATATGCCGGGAGCGGCGTGTCCCTGGATGAATACTTGATCGCCGTTGAACGTATCAGTACGGGCTTTGAAAAAATGGTTGAAGCCCACTTCATACAAGGTTGCGGCCGAAGCATACGTGGAGATGTGTCCCCCGATGCCATCCGATTCGCGATTGGCGCGCACCACCATGGCCATGGCGTTCCAGCGTATGAACGATTTTATCCGACGTTCCAATTCACGGTCGCCGGGATACGAAGGTTCATCCTCGGGCGCAATAGTATTAAGGTAGGGCGTACTAAAACATGGAGCGGAGCGCGCGCCGGTTGTATTGCCGTCGTCCGCAACGTTCTTTGCCTGTTCCATCTCAGGGTTGCTCATAACCTCTGGCTCCCTATTAAATTCTTGGGACGCCATACTTAATTATGGCTGTTTTGATGATTCAGAACATAAGGAACTACGATTGTCTGGCACAATTAAGTATGGCGTCCCAGGAATGGTCACAGTTCTATTTTTGGCGCAAGCACCCCCCAGAACACATCGTTTCCTTGAACGACGCGAATCGTCTTGTGGCAAACCGCGCACTCAATCTCGCTGCCATCAGTAACAGTTTCGTCGAAGCGGATGAACGTGCTGCAGAAGGGGCAGGCAAAACTACGCGCCTCGTTTTTGAAATAATCCTGGAGAACGCTGTCTATCCTGCCTTGTTCGTAACAGCGCTCCAGCGCTTCAACAATGCGCGCGTCGAACTGCGTCCCCTTGCCCTCGACCAATTGTTCGATAGCGGTTTTCGGGGGTAAGCCCTTGCGATAGGGGCGTGTACTGGTCATGGCGTCAAACGCGTCGGCCACAGCTATCAAACGTCCCTCAATAGGAATATCCTCTCCTTTCAGACCCTTGGGATACCCACTACCGTCACAGCGTTCATGGTGGCACAGACAGTATGGGATGATAGCGTGCAAAAACTTAATGTCGCGCAACAGGTCCGCGCCCCGTTCCGGATGTACCCGCATTTGAGCGTATTCGTCCTCGGTCAGCTTGCCAGGCTTGCTGAGGATCGCATTGTCTACCGCTATCTTGCCCACATCATGCAATACCCCGCCCATCTGAACTTCCTTCAGTTTTTCAGCGTCCCAGCCCAGCTCCATCGCAACTTCCATTGCAAAGTTAGTGACGCGCCAGGTGTGTCCTACCGTATAATGGTCGCGTAATTCAATGGCATTGGCGAGAGCAATCAGCGTGTCCTGATAAGCCTGCTCAAGCATTCTCACGTATTGCGCGTTTTTGATGGCAATCGCCGCGGGCGCCGCTATTGCAACCAGCATCTCGAGGTCGTTGTCCGTGAAGGCGTTCAATGTGCCGCGATTGTCTACATAAATTACACCCAACCTCTCGGTCTGATGCGTAAGCGGAACGCACATGGCCGATGAGATATTGGCGTTGACAATGCTGATACCGGCGCTGAAACGGGAATCATCGGCGGCGTTGCTCGTAATCACTGCCTCGCCTTTGTCGTATACACGGTTGATTATGGTTGAACTGACGCGCACCGCTGATTTCGAATCGTTGGTGCGTACATACGCCACGTCTAATTCTGTGCCAGTCTCCTGCTTGAGCATAATCAAACCGTTGTGCGCGCTCACCAGCGAAAATATTTGACCCATGATGTTGGCGAAAACCTTCTCCAGGGAACGTTCGCTGGTAATCGCCTGATTGGCGGCGTACACTGCATGCAGACGTTTTGACACCCCTACGATCTCTGTGTCTGCAGCGGAAAGGCTGTCTGCGTCAAAAAGAGTCTTGTATAAACTCTTGGCATCTCGCGCTTCAATGTGTGACGGCGGGCCTTCGTCAGATGTTAGGGTCGAACTCGGCACCTTCGGAACTGGCGACTCCGAGTGCGACATCTGATGGCGCGCCTTCTTGATAACATCAGAAGCGCTGTCCGACATGGCTGTTGGAATAATCCCGATTTCTGACACCTCGGATTTCACCAGATCAAAAAATTCGGGATCAAACTCCGGCATTGCCAGTTCTTCGTGTTCGGACGCAGCGCCACCTACTTGTACAGGTTCGTATGGTGTCGCGTCAAGTTGAACCGGGTCAGGTTGCACCTCCTGGGGCTGCGCCTGATTGGATTCCGCCGGTTCAGGCTCAGCCCGTTCGGATTCAGCTTGTTCGGATTCAGCTTGTTCGGATTCAGCTTGTTCGCGATCAGCCTGTTCGAGATCAGCCTGTTCCGCCTCGGCAGCATCAAAAAAGTCCGAACTTAAATCCGGGGCATCGCCAGTAGCGGAATCGGATTCCGCATCCTTAAAGAAATCGGGTATGAGGTCTGAAACATCCTCAGCCTCTGGCATGGACTCCGGTGAATCATCGTCCGCATCCTTGAAAAAGTCGGGGATCAGATCGGACACATCCTCGGTGTCTGCTGGCTCTGAATCTACAGGCGGTTTTACCTTGTCATCAGGCTGCGCCGCCGCTTGTTTTCTGCTGGGGTCCGCGCGATATTGGAGTTGTTGTCTGCCTATGCGAAAGATATCGCCGTCCTCAAGGCGATGTTCAATGACGCGCTTACCTCCGATATAAGTGCCGTTGCCGCTGCCCACGTCCAACAGGTACAGGCTGCCGTCCCTCTCCGCAATTCGCGCGTGCTTGCGCGATACCTGCAAATCATCCAATTGGATAATGTTCTCGCGGGAGCGTCCAATTGTAAGTTCCCCAACAACAGGTATTTCCTTGCCTTTCAAGGTGCCTGTTCGGATAATAAGCCTGTCTGTCGTACTCATATTTTGCGTTCCTGCTTGTTACTCTTATTAAGTGAAGCAACCAACCATTTATTCCATTATCCTCAATGCGTGTGGGTTGACACAACAACAACACGTCATCCGGTTTTCGATAAACCGGCAGGATTCTCGCTATAGCCTCTCCGTCACGGTTGGCGCGATCTTATTACGGATGTTACTAATTTATACCATGAATGGGGGGCAAAACCCAAGATTTTTTTGTCGCCGTAGTCAATCAGCATGAACCTCGATGGATTCTACTGTCATTTTGCCAATTGCTTCATGGTTCAGCACTTAACGAAAATCCCAAGCATTGGTGTATGTCTGCTCTGAATTATAGGTTGTTGTTCAGGCTTCAGCGCGTTGGGTTGCGCCTGTAATGCTGCGTTGATGTGCTAACGTCGGTACGCTGAAGCGCGAACAACATACTAAACTTTCATCGTTTATGGTGGAGGCTGAAAGCCTCATGAACGACTGTTCCCGAAAAACCATAATGATCCGCGCCGACAGCGGCCTTCTTCTGGGCTGTCAGAAGCGCCACCGATAATTAATCGAAATGCAGGGGCCATTGTACTCACGATTGTGGGTGCTGAAGAAATAGTAAATGGCGACGGCGCTGATGCTGGACTTGTCGCCTGTGGGAAACTCGATTCCTGCGCGTGGACTGAACATAAACATGTGATGGTCCTCCTTTTCAGTCTGACGAAATACGGCGCCAACCAAAGGCAGGTTAAACTTTCCGTCGGCTTCGGCGCGCACCCAGGTATATCCCGACGCCGCCGCCAGATACGGTTTCGCTCCGGAAAGGGCGGCGCGAACCCAGTCGCGCCCCCGATGCCCGGCTACATCCTGGTAGTTCACCTTTCCCCAAGGGTACCAGAACAATTCTGGCGTCAGAAATGCGGAGGTTCGAGTAAATCTGATATCGGTATCCAGCGGCCCATAGCGCTCCTTATTTTTAATGGTTCCTTTGGCGCCGCCGGTCCAGATAAAAAGCGTCGTTTTAGGGGATAAGTCACGGCCCACACCAATGGTCAAATCCCACAGGAAATGCTTGTCGCGCCAGTCGGCAAAGGTGGTTGGCCGTCGCCAAAAGGGGAGCCACCCGAAGCGACGATTCAGTTGCCGGTCTATTCTTGCCTCTGACTCACGCAGTTTGGGGTAATAATTCGACGCGCCGATGCCGATGTACCAGCCGGGCTGATACGTTTCCGATAAGGTGACGGTTCTTTCATGGGATTCTTCTTCGTCGGCAAAAGCGGTTCCACCGACAAGCAGGACAGCGGCAACTATAACACGCGTCATGGCGGATTCCTTATGTACAATTTTCTGGTGCGGCGTGTGAAGGAGCAAACAAGCGCTGGAGCAGCATTTCCACATCATCACCGGTTACCTCGCGCGGATTCGCTTTTGTAGAACCCGAAGCGAGCGTCTCCGCAATAAGGGCCTCCTTATCCTCCAGGGATTCTCCCGCGAAAGGCGATTGAAGCCGCAGTCGTGTCAACATAGCCTGTGCATAGTCTTGAATATCCATGCCCACCGTTTCGCTGAGCTTCGCGTATTTTTCGGGGATGGCGTCGCGATTGAAAGCAAGCGCGCGAGGCAGGCATACGGCGCAAGCCAGCCCATGAGGGACGTGAAAGCGCGCGCCAAGTGGATGGGCCAGACCATGTACAATGCCGAGTCGCGCGTTGGACAAGGCAATGCCCGCAAGATAACTGCCGGTCAATAAGTCCCCGCGTTTTGCGGCATCGCCTGAGAACACCGCCTCGAGACTGCCATGAATCAGCGCTGTTGCTTTTAATGCCAGCCTGTCGGTAATCCAGCTGGCGCCGGCGCTGCAATAGGACTCGATGGCCTGGGTCAGCGCATCCATGCCCGAGGCCGCCACCACAGCATCGGGACAGCCATCAAGCAGGTCGGGATCGAGAAGTACCAGCCGCGCCATAAAGGAGGGATGACGGATGGATTTTTTAACGCCCGTATCGCTGTTTGTCAACACGGAAACAATGGTGGCCTCGGAACCTGTGCCCGCCGTGGTGGGCGCGACAACAAACGGGACAGAGGACGGCGGTATAGACGCGCCGTCGTGATAAGCCTGCGCCTGTTGTGGCGCGTACAGCAGTCCCGCGCCTGCTTTGGCAATGTCAATAACGCTGCCGCCGCCGACAGCGGCGATCCAGTCCGGAGCGTAAGCCCGAGCGGCAGAGCGCAGTGTTTCCAACTGTTCGAGCGTTGGTTCACCGCCGGGATGCGCCCATACGCGAACATCTATATCGTCTGTGACCGCTCCGCGCATGACATCCAGTTTACCGCTTTGCTGCAGGGACTGACCGCACACCAACATGCCGCGACCGCCAAACGGGGCGCACACGTTTAACATCTCCCTGGCCGCGCCCAACCCCGTGCGCGTCTCGGTCGGTAGTGTCAGGACTTTCTGCAACACATTCATGATGTCTCCCGCTC
>SLFT01000326.1 GCA_007124105.1 Candidatus Hydrogenedentota bacterium
CCCACTTGGCCCGGCGGCAGCGCCATCTGCTCATCCCAGGTTTCGATAACGTCGTCGCTGATGGGGATAATGCGCAGGCGTACACCGCTGACGGGTTTCCCCACACACACGCCCGCGCCGTTTTCCGTTTTCTCGGCTGTTTCGCCCAGCAGTTCACTGTGGTCAATGGTGGTGATGGGCAACGCCTCGGTGGCGCCGTAAGGCGTACAGACCATGCCGCCGTCCAGCACTTCGCTGAGCGCGCGAATCACCGTGGGCGCCACCGGCGCGCCGAAGATGAAGATATGCTTGACTGACGGCAGACGAATATCGTTGTCCAGGCAGTACCGGTTCACTTTTTTCCATATTGTGGGCGAGCCCATGCTTAACGTTACACCATGAGTCAGTATCGCCTCGACCAGATAGGCCGGGTTGACTTGCGCCGTCTTGCGCGCGTCCATGTCGGGGATAACAGTGGTAACGCCCAGCGCGGGGTTGAACAGCGCGAAAATATACATGGCCGCCAGGTGTACTTCGCCCTCGGCCATGTCCAGGTCCTCGCGCATGGCGCGGATCACTTCCTGGAACATGCCCTGTAAGTACAGTACGCCCTTCGGGATGCCGGTGCCGCCCGAGGTAAACGCAATGGCGGCCTCCTCCTCCAGAGTAGTTTCGGCCACAGGGAAGGGCGCGTACTGTTCAGGACAAATCTGTTCGAGTTCCACGGTGCCGGGAAACCGACGTTTCCCAACGGTAACAGTCCGTTGTACCGTTTTGAACGACTTGGAGAACAGGCGTCGGATCAGGTGGGCGATGGGAATGGCAATCATCGCTTCCGGCGCTGCTTCGGAAACGCACTGCAAGAAGGCTTTCAGACCCATGCCGGGATCAATCAGCACCGGCACGGCCCCAATCTTCATGAGCGCGAAGGTTACGGCAATGAGTTCCGTGCCTGGACGAATAAGCAACAGCACCCGCTGGCCCTTTACAATACCGTGTTTCGATAAGCCGTGCGCGTATCGGTCGCACAGGTCGTTTAACTGTCTGAAGCTTAGTTGGGTAAATTTTGAACGGCCATGGTTATCGCGGCCGGCGGGGAGAATGATGCCCGGGCGAAAGGGTGCGCGGGCAGCCATGTCAACCAGCCCCTGGGAAATGTTGTACAGGCTCATGATAGACGTTCCCTATCGAATCTCTTGAAAAAATTCCAGTGAGCGCGGCACTATCTCTTCGTGCGCATCTTCCAGCACAAAGTGTCCCGCGTCGTCAAAGGTATGAACTTCCGCATTGGGAAAATGGCGCTTCCAGTGGGGCAGAAAATCGCGCGCTGTAAAACAGAAGTCGTCGTTCCCCCAAAAAATTAGCATCGGGCGCGCCCTGAATTGGGCTAGCCCAGGTTCCAGCGCATTTACAACATCGCGCGTGGGATGCTTTGCCTCAAGCGGTATGTCCTGCACAAAACGATGGATCGCGATCCGATTGCGCCAGCTGTTGTATGGCGCAAGATATCCGGCTCGCACCTCACGTGTAAACCGTTTACGCTTGGATGTCGCAAAAATGAGCGCCGCCCGCAGAAAACCGTTGAAGCCGCGCACCATTACCGCGCCCAGCCCCGGAATACGGCACATCTTGATGCGATACGGGATGCGGGGCGGAAAGAATACCGCCGTATTGAGTACCACGAATCCGGCGATTTTCTCGGGGTGGCGTAATGCGTACCCCATGCCGATGGCGCCGCCCCAGTCATGCATGACCAGCGTTATACGCTTGATCTCCAACCCTTCCAGCAACTGTTCGAGATTATCCGTGTGTTGTTTGAGTGTGTAGGGGTAGTCCTGGGGCTTGTCCGACAGGCCGCATCCGATGTGGTCGGGCGCAATGACGCGATGACTGGCGCGCGCGGCAACAACAAAATTACGGTAATAAAACGACCAGGTGGGGTTGCCGTGTATCATCACGACAGCGGCGTCGGGCTTGCTGTCTGCCGTATTTTCCGGGCCTTCGTCCAAGTAATGCATGCGCGTTCCGTCAAGTTCGCGCCAGTGGGAATCGAAAGGATATATCGCTTTGAACGAGGCGGTGTCCACTACCATTTAATACTCATCATCGCGCAGTTGAGTCCGCTGCCAATCCCGAGCAGGGCCACATGATCGCCAGCCTTGAGTACGCATTTTTCCGCCGCAATGGCCAGCGTAATCGGCAGTGAGGCCGGACCAATATTCCCGAGCGTGGGAAAGGTCAGTGAAAATTTATCCAGCGTCAGTTCCAGGGTCTTGGTAAGCGCCTGGGTATTGGCATGGCTGACCTGGTGCGGAATATACTTGTCTATGGTCTTGTCGCTCCAATTGCCAATGCTCTTGCTTGCGATCTTCCAGGTCTTGGCCGCCAGATCAACCCCCGCCACCAGCAACGCCTTGGCGTCTGTAAACAGAAAATCGCGTTGCCCGAAACACAGGCGGTTGTGTTCGGTGGCCGCCAGCTTGACGCCGCCGTTCAGAATGTGGCCCGCAGTAGCCTTGTCCTTATGGCACAGCAACATGGCCACGGCGCCTGAGCCAAGGGTGAGCGTGGCAAAGTTCTTGTAAAAGGTGTCCATATCCACGTCGGGTTGTTGCAGCCGCTTGATAGTGGCCTCGACAAACTCGCGCGCGCCCTCGCCGTCCACAATCAGGCCATATTTCACCTGCCCCGTCTCAATCATCAGCGACACGTTCTCCATGGCATTCAAAAAGCCCAGGCACGCGTTGCTGATGTCGTAGTTTACGCAGTCGGGGGACAAGCCAAGTTTGTTATGAACCATGGAGGCCACCGACGGTTCGATATAGTCCTTGCATACGGACGCGTTGATAATCACGCCTATTTCCTGGGGGTCTATGCCCGCGGCGTCTATCACCTTTTGCGCCGCCCGTGTGGCCACGTCGCTGGGCATCACGCCCGGGTCCCAGAACAGGCGTTCCTTGATGCCGGTAAGCGCCTCCAGCGTACCCTTGGGCACGCCAAGACGCGCCATGGTATCCGCAATTTGGTCTTCTATCCAGGATGATAAAACGCGGTGGGTTGGGATTTCATAGGCCATGGCTTCAATTGCTACGTTACTGCTCATCTTTTACGCCTTTTCGTTTTTTAGCGCCGGTGTTCCCGGGCGGGTGTTATTTTCAAGGGTTGAACAAAGGCTAAACCTGGCACACGTCAGCTTTCGGGGCATCCGCAAGAGCGGATATGTGTCAATGATACCGGATTGCAACCGATTCAGTCAAGGGCATGATAGGCGCTGCGCATATTCACTATGCGCCGTCGCTGGATTCTTCTTCTGTACTGGCGGTATAGTGATTGTCCCGGGCGCTCACGATTTCTTCGGGATGCCGCTGAAAACAACCTGTTCGCCAAGAAATGAATAGAAAGAATGCCAATAGGCGCTAAAAAATTGTATTATAAGCATTGAACGCTGTGGGTGCCGTGCGTTCCTGTTGCATCGGGATCGAAGTCATACAGCCGCTATGGTCCGTATTGTATCATCGCTTCCTTTCAGTCATTATTCGGAGTGTTTGCCTTATGCCGTTATGTATTATCAGCCTGTTATTGTTCGCCCAATGCAACGAAAATGCCCTGCCGCGCTATGTTTTTATCAACAAAGCGCCGGGTATCGAATGGAATGCCGGCAAGCCGGAAAGTTTTACACGCGACGGATTTCAGGAGATACGCGACGCCATAGACGCGCCTGATAACCCCGCCTTGCGGCTGGGCGTTTCCTTCGTATTTGACTTCTTCCGCTACGACCTGGAAACGGTGGCGCAAAGCCTCGAACGTTTCCTGCACTTGGGCGCGGAGACAGGTGTTCCGGTTCTGGTGAACCTGGACGGCATGAACTGGTGGGAGGCGCGTCCCGAGCTGTGGAACTGGTGGAATCCGGACGCGCCCGGTTACGACCCGGAAAACCGCCAAAATGTGGAATGGAGCGACTGGGGCGAGGAACACGCCGTCAAGATCGGCTGGCGCAACTGGGGACATCAGATTCGGGTGCTGCCCGTGATGAACATGGCAAGTACTCGTGTTGTGACGGCACATCAAGAGGCGTTGCGCTTGTTGTTGCCCATCATAACGACATGGCATCAGAGGTTGCCTGAAGATAGGAAATGGCTCTTGGGCGGCGTGAAACTGGGACACGAGGCCAGCGTTGGCGTTAACGCGTATTACTATCGCGACGGCAATGCGCTGGCCGATAAACCGGCGGCTGAAGACCCGATGCACGGCCTGGACTTCGAGCAAGGCTGGCACGGCGGCCTGCAACCGCTGGGATACGCCGCCGTTTCCGCGTCAGGCGTCAAACGCTCAGGCGAACTTACCCGCGACGACATCGCCCGGGTTGTGCATGATTATCTTGTGATGTTGACGGAGGAAGCGCACAAGGCCGGGCTTCCGTCGGAACTGATATATACGCATCAGGGCGGCACGTACGCGCCCTGGGAAAAAACGCTTCCCTTCTGGCCCGCCTTTACAAAGCATGCGACGCCAGGCTGGAGTTTCTATTTCACCGACCCGGCAACGGCAAAGGGTCTCGGCGCCATGCTGGACAAGAAAAATGACGGCAGATGGGCGGCGGTGGAATGGTGGTGGCATGGGGATGACGAGACTGGCTGGCGCGACCACTTCGCGCGGACATTGTCATTCAAGGATTGCCGGCTTATCGTCATCTATAACTGGAACTGTGGACTTCGCTTCCGAGAGCATCCAAAGGGCATGACAGCTCTGCGCACGCTAATCGAAGAGTGGCGGGAAGAATGAGACATGGGGGGCGATACCATTTTCTAATCATACGTTATGAGGTGGAAGTGGAGGGTTCTTATTCATCATCCACCATTTCGCGCAATTTGAGTTTGTTGACTTTGCCGCTGTCCAACAGGGGCAGGGACGCATGAACGGTGATGCTCCTGGGCATCCGAAACGGCGCCAGATGCTCGCGGCACCAAACCATGAGTTCTTCGGAAGACGCTTGTGCGCCGGGCACCACCATGACATGTCCGTGGGCCACCTCGTCGTAGATGGGGTCAGGCACGGCGATGACGGCGGAGTACAACACGGCGGGATGGGCTTCGAGCACATTCTCGATCTCACAGGGGAACACATTTTCACCGCTCGTTTTGAACATTTCAGACGAGCGCCCGCAGATGGTTAATGTGCCGTCCTTGTTCAGGTTGCCAAGGTCTCGGGTGTAATACCATCCGTCCTCGTCGAGCACCTCGGATGTCCGCGCCGGACTGTTTAAGTATCCCTTCATCAACACAGGCCCGCGAATCGCAATCTCGCCCACTTCGCCGACGGGAAGCGCGTTGCCGTCTTTGTCAACAACGCGAACCTCACAGTTGTCATAAGGGACCCCTGTGTGTTGCGTTAATTGCTCAATGGGGTCATCCGGGCGTGTTGCAGTGACAAAACCGCCCAGTTCGGTGGCGCCGTATCCGGTAACGAGGCGCGCGCCGGTGCGCCGGCTGATGGCGTCCAGTTTGTCCAGCATATCACGCGGCGCGGTGGAACCGCCCCACGCAAAGGTCTTTACTGATTCCCAGTTGACTTGATCAAACTTCTCGTGGCGCATTTCCAACTGGTACATAGGCGGCACCTGGCCCAACACGGTGATTTGCTCTTTTTCAATAATATCCAGGGTCTCACCGGGATCGAATCTGTCCATCATCACGATGCATGCGCCGGCGTAAACCCCGCAGAAGCCAATCTCCACGTCGGCGGCCACATGGGTGATGGGGAAATGGAGTAAGATACGGCTGTCGCTGTTAATCTCAAACAGGGTATGCTGCTGTTCCACGTTGCTGAGGATTGTGTGATGGCTGTGTAGTACGCCCTTTGGCGTACCTGAAGAGCCCGACGTATACATGAGCAGCGCTTCATCTTCCGGATGCGCCGTGGCAATACGCGCGGCAAGCATGTCGTCCAGCGCGGGACGCTTCTCTGACGTATAGGCGCTGAAGTCCAGCGCATCCGCGACGGGTTCGCCAATAACCATAACCTCGCGGATACAGGACAATCCAAACC
>SLFT01000521.1 GCA_007124105.1 Candidatus Hydrogenedentota bacterium
ATATTCTCATGGGTAAAGTAATAGGCATTGATCTTGGAACGACCAATTCGTGCGTAGCTGTGATGGAAGGCGGCGAGCCGGAGGTAATATCCAACTCCGAAGGCAACCGCACCACACCGTCGGTGGTGGCGTTTACCAAAGACGGTGAACGGCTTGTTGGCGCTGTGGCCAAACGCCAGGCCGTGACCAATCCCAACAACACCATCTTCAGCATTAAACGTTTCATGGGACGGCGTCACGCGGAGGTACAGGAAGAGGAAAAGATCGTTCCCTATAAAGTGGGGGAAACTGCCAGCGGCGATGTGCAGGTAGAGGTGCAGGGCAAGACGTATCGTCCACCGGAGATTTCCGCCATGACCCTGCAGAAGATGAAAGAAACGGCTGAAGCCTATCTGGGAACTACAGTGGAACAGGCCGTCATCACCGTGCCGGCGTACTTCAACGACTCCCAGCGCCAGGCAACCAAGGACGCGGGACGCATTGCCGGCCTTGAGGTGTTGCGCATTATCAATGAGCCAACGGCAGCCGCATTGGCCTATGGCATGGAAAAGAAACGCGACGAAAGGGTGGCTGTCTATGATCTCGGCGGCGGTACTTTCGATGTTTCGGTGCTTTCCATCGGCGATGACAGCTTCGAAGTATTGAGCACCAACGGCGATACCCATCTTGGCGGCGACGACTTTGATCAGTGCATTATTGACTGGCTGGCCGAGGAGTTTCTGCGCGATCAGGGCATTGACCTGCGCAAGGACGCCATGGCGCTGCAACGCCTGAAGGAAGGCGCGGAAAAAGCCAAGTGCGAACTGTCCAGCGCGGTCAGCACGGACATCAACCTGCCCTTCATCACCGCGGACGCGTCCGGCCCCAAACACCTCAACTATACATTGACCCGCGCCAAACTTGAGCAGCTGTGCGACGGGCTTTTGCAACGCACCAAGAATCCTTGCTTTCGCGCTATCGAGGACGCGGGGCTGTCGCCGCGCGACATTGACGAAGTTATCCTGGTCGGCGGCATGACGCGTATGCCCGCTGTCGGAAAAATTGTAAAGGATATTTTCGGCAAGGAACCTCATCGCGGCGTGAATCCCGACGAGGTAGTGGCCATTGGCGCAGCCATCCAGGCAGGCGTACTTGCCGGCGAGGTAAAGGATGTGCTGTTGCTTGACGTTACGCCACTGTCGTTGGGCATCGAGACTCTCGGCGGCGTATGCACAAAACTCATCGAGCGCAACACCACGGTACCGGTCACCAAGCGACAGGTGTTCTCCACGGCGGCGGACAATCAGAGTGCGGTCACCATTCATGTGCTGCAAGGCGAACGTGAAATGGCGTCGGACAACCGCACATTGGGCAAGTTCGATCTGTTGGGCATTCCTCCCGCGCCAAGGGGCGTGCCACAGATTGAAGTGTCTTTTGATATTGACGCCAACGGCATCGTTCATGTATCCGCCAAAGACCTGGGCACCGGCAAGGAACAGGCTATTCGCATCGAAGCCTCCAGCGGACTGTCCGAGGAGGAAATTGACAAAATGGTGCATGATGCCGAACAGCATTCTGACGAGGACAAGAAGCGCAAGAAGCTTATCGAGGCGCGCAATAACGCTGATGCGCTCGCTTACAGCACTGAAAAGAGTCTGAAAGAGTACGGTGATAAAGTGAGCGAATCGGAGCGAAAAGCGGTGGAAGAAGGGCTTGCAAAGCTACGCGAAGTTATGAAAGGCGACGACGCCCAGGCCATCGAAAGCGCTGTGGAAAACCTTACCAGCGTGTCCCATAAACTTGCCGAAGCGATGTACGCTGACGCAGCCAAAGGACAACAGCAAGCCGGAGCGCAGCATGGCGACGCCGGCGGCGGCCCGGAATATGTTGACCCCGGGGCAAAGAAGGATGACGGGACAATGGATGCCGATTTCACGGTGGTGGACGACGACGACAAGGAACAAGGAAACGACAACTAGGATGAATAGTATGGCCGCCCGTCGGTGTTCCCTCGGGCGGCGACAACAACCATCAGGGTATGATCATGCCGACAGCACCAGACTTATATGAGATATTGGGCGTTTCCAGGAGCGCCAGCCAGGATGAAATTCGGAAGGCATACCTGAAACTCGCCCATAAGTATCATCCCGACAAAACAGGCGGCGACAAAGAAGCCGAAACAAAACTGAAGGAAATCAATGCCGCCTACGACGTATTAAAGAACCCCGAAAAACGAAAACAGTATGACCAGTTCGGCAGTAGCGACGGACAGCCGTTTGGCGGATTCAATCAGGGATTCGGCGGCGATTTTGGCGAATCGCCCTTTGGCGACCTTTTTGATATGCTTTTTGGTCAGGGTGGTCGTACAGGCGGACGCGGCGCCACGCGACCGCAACCCGGTCACGACCTTGAATACGAACTCTCCATTACGCTCGAGGAAGTGGCCAAAGGATGCAAGAAAACCATCTCCTTCGCTCGCCCGGAGCAATGTGGACAATGCAACGGCAGCGGCGCTGCCAAAGGCGCAAGCCCCGAGACATGTTCCCAGTGCAAAGGAGCGGGGCAGGTGCGTATGGCCCACGGCGTTTTTAGCATGACCCAGACGTGCCCCCAGTGTCATGGGGCTGGCAAGATAATTAAGAATCCCTGTCGAAATTGCAACGGCTCCGGACAAGTGCGCGGGAAAAGAGAACTCAGCATTGACGTTCCAGCGGGTGTGGAAACGGGGAACAGACTGCGCGTTTCCGGTGAAGGAGAAGCGGGACGCCTGGGTGGTCCCCGGGGCGATCTGTACATACGGATTCGGGTATTGATCCATGATTTTTTCGAGCGGCGCGGCGTGGACCTAATATGCGAGGCGCCCGTCACATTCTCACAGGCAGCCCTCGGCGCTACTATCCGTGTGCCTACAATAACAGGGATGGCAGACTTGAAAGTGCCGGCTGGCGCCCAGACGGGGACGCAATTGCGTTTGCGCGGACATGGATTACCCGATATGCGCGGATACAGACAAGGCGACCAGCTGGTCAGCATCCGTGTCGAAACACCGGCAAAACTGACGCGGCGTCAACGGGAGTTGATCGAAGAGTTCGACAGCTTAAGCAACAATCGCACCTACCCAAAGAGCGATGCATTCAAAAACAAGGTAAGCGAAGCGGTACGTCGTTGACCGAAAGCGATGTGCTGCCCCGTCCACAGGTCGTTCCGCCTGTCGGACAGAGCATTTTTCATGTCTGTCCAGCGAGTTTGTCGTTCTTGCGCCTGCATCAAGGCTGTAAAAACGGCGGCGAATTGCCCTTGAAGTTTGCGCGTTCCCCCGTAAACAAATGCCGCCGCAGCGCCCTCTGACGAGTTTGCGCTGATAGACCGCGTCCGACAATGGCCAACCGCCCACCGGTCATTCAAATCTCGAGAGATATTGCCATTTTCATTCAATCGGGGTTGCCCTCCCACGTTCATATACCCAGATCAATAGGTATAATCTCGTCGTTGGGTTATGTTACAATTGAATCCATAAAGGTTGGTCAACAACACGATTCGAAAAAAATGGGCATGATTTTCCACCCTTTGGATGTGTTCTCCAACCGAGGAGAGGAAGGTATGATAGGTTACTGATAGTATCGTTTTGGCATGATACATTAACTATGAAATGATTCCCTTTTATGTCGGAAAAGACTGCGTCAAAAGAAAATAAATCCGCATCTTTAAGCGACGTTGACAGTGGTGTATTACGCGATTTTCTGCGCTCTGCGCCCCTCCCTTATCTTATTCTTGATGAATCGGGCGGAATCGTTGAAGCCAATCGCGCCTTTAACACCCTGTTACGCAAACAGTCAGGCTTACTGAGCGGAACGCCGCTGGCAGCCATTATTGTTGAAAGAAGCAAGAAACGTTACTTTGAAATACTACGCGATTTTCTTGCCGGGACACACAAGAATGGTGTATCCCTTTTGCTTCTGCGGCAAGATGGCGCTGCAGTGCCTGTCGAGCTGTTTCGCCAGACAGAACTGGGGACGGCAAAAGGCGTCAGACAATTTATTATCGCCGTCTGTGAGCGCCAGGACGAGCAGCAGATCGAGCAGCGTGTTGCCCAGCATGTTAAACGGATAGAGCGTAGCGCAAATGAGCGCATACGCGCGCTGGAGAATGAGTTAGAGGCGCGCAAACAAATGGATGTCGCCACTCGGGAAGGTCAGGAACGCCAGGCGCTGGCTTTCTGGGGGGCTCGTGTGGCCTGGTTTGAGTATGACGTTTCCACGGATAAGATACTGTTCAGCCCACGGATAGGCGATGTCTTGGGCAGTTCTTATTCAACAGCGCCGATAACGTCCGAGGAGTTTTTTGGCTACATTTTCCCTGAAGACGCGGATATGGCGCGCCAGACGTTCAATGATCATCTTGCGGGCGCAACCCCAATTGTAGATGTTCAACTACGCATGGCGTCTGACGACGGCCAATGGAAATGGGTCTCCATTCGCGGACGGATCACGGTAACGGATAACGACCAGAAACCGTTGCGCATGATAGGCATCGCGCAGGATATCAGTGAAATGAAGCGGGTCGAGGGAGAGCGCGCCTTGTTCTTCCGTCATTCACAGGACTTGCTTGCGGTTCTGGACCGGGACGGGCGTTTTCGCCAGGTAAACCCCGCCTGGCAACGGGTTCTTGGCTGGAAACCTGAGCAAATGATAGGACAACCGGCGATTTCATTCACCCATCCCGAGGACCGCGACAAGGGACAACAAACCCTCAATGCGCTTCACAAGGGTGAACCGCCACCGCTGTTGGAGCAGCGAGCGCTCTGCAAGGACGGCGGCCATCGTTGGCTCTCCTGCATACTTGTTCCCTTGCATGACTATGATATGAGCATAGGGGTTGCGCGCGATATTACCGACCAGAAGGAAAAAGATTTGCAATTGCGCGAGCTGAACCAGACCCTGGAACAACGGGTATTGGAACGTTCGGCGGCGCTGCAAAAAACGCTGGATGAATATCGGCGCACGGCGGATGAATTACGGCGGCAGAAGGCCTATCTCTCTGAAGCCATGGCAATCGGGCGGATTGCCTATTGGGAGTATGATCTCGAGACGGAGGCGTTTATTGTCAATGACGCATTTTATGACATGATGCGTACAAGCGTTCAACAAGAGGGCGGTTACCGAGTTAAGGCAACCGTTATGCAGGAGCGTTTTCTGACTGGAGCGCATCCTGGACCGCTTGTCGCCTGTATGGCCAGGATTCCCGATGTAGACTCCAAGGCGTTGCAGTTCTTTGAATTGCCGATGCTATTCGGGGACGGCACAGTGGGATACGCCATGCTTAGGATTTGCCACGAGCGAGATGCGCAGCAGAATATTATTCGTGTGTATGGCATTGTTCAGGACATTACCAAACTCAAATCCATCAAACAAGAGTTGGAAGACCAGGAGCGGATGTATCGTGGTCTCTTCGAGGCCGCGCCCGCGCCGATCTTTATCGCTGACGCGCAGACAGGTATGCTTGTTGACGCCAACGAACAAGCGCAACGCTTCGTGGGGCGCTCGCTTGATGCATTGCGCGGCATGCGCTATACAGAGCTGCATGACGACGAAACGCGGGAAGCGGCCGTTAAAACCTTTGGCTCCGTCTATAAGAGCGGTGTGCCGGAATCGGTTGTTGTGAGATTGCTTCACCACAAGGATGGCTACAGGCTTGTGAACATTATTGCGCGAGCTGTTGCCTGCGATAAAAAGGTGTATTTGATCGGCATTATGACGGACACTACGGCATCAAACGGGGAAATGGAACTGCTATTGCGCCAGAAAGAGACTGGAAACAAGTAACCAGGAAGAAAAGTAATTGTCTACAAATAGACCGCATAAGTAGACTGCAAGGGTGGGTGAAGCGAGAGGGAACCCACCGAAACAACGAATAAGCTTTTTCAGTTGCCGCGCCAACTGAAAAACTTCGTTGGACTAAACAGGTGGCGCCGCCCCCGATGGACGGTATTGACCGTATTGACGGGGATGAACGTGACTGACGGATGC
>SLFT01000230.1 GCA_007124105.1 Candidatus Hydrogenedentota bacterium
CGCGTCGCCGAAGGTGCCAATCTTTGTGGATTTGGCGAGGTCGGCCGACAAGCCGACGATCTCAGGGTATTGCGCGCCCAGGTCCTTCAGTACGATGCCGTAAATCTCGCGCTGGGTCATTTTATCGGCGTCGTATACTGTCCAGGTAACGGTGCTTTCCGTTTTAGCCATAATTGTTATTCTCCAATCGAAGTCTTCGCTTTTTCGACCAATTCCTGACTCAGGCCGCCATAGTGCCAGGCCGGGTCGCCTTCCATGAAATCCACACCCTTGCCCTTCACCGTGTCGCAAAGCAACATGATGGGTTTGCCTTTGGCGGTCTGGGCGTACTCGATGGCCTCAGCCAGCTGGTCAAGGTCATGGCCGTTCACCTCGCGCGTGTCGAAGCCGAAGGCGCGCCACTTGTCCGCGAGCGGTTCCAGACTCATAACCTCCTCGGTGGGCCCGTCAATCATCAGGTGGTTGCGGTCCTGGATGAGAACAAGATTGTCGAGTTTGTAATGGGCCGCGGCCATGGCCGCCTCCCAGATCGAGCCTTCATTGCTCTCGCCGTCTCCGATGACGCAATAGACGCGCCAGTCCTTTTTGAGCACCCGCGCGCCCAGGGCCATGCCCACTGCCTCGGGAAGCCCGTGTCCCATGGAACCGGTGGACGCTTCGCAGCCAGGCACCTTGAGACTGTCGAGGTGCATGCCAAGCATGGAATTGGTCTCGTTGAACTTGCGCAGTTCCTCGGGGTCGAAGAAGCCGCGATGGGCCAGCACAACCGCATGGCCGACGCCGCCGTGTCCTTTGCTCAACACGAACCGGTCCCGGTCTTCCCATTCAGGATTCGCGGGATCAATCTTCATGTATTTCCAATAGAGCAGGGTCAGGATGTCTATCATGCTCAACGAGCCGCCAATATGCGCGCCGCCGGACCAGCCGGTAACGTCGGCAATGTGACGCCGCAGTGTCTTTGCCAGTCCTTGCATTTCCTGGCGTTCTTGTTCGGTTAAGGGCATATAAACTCACTCCCAGTTTTTCGTTGTTGCCTTGATCGAAACTGTATACAAATCCGCGCGGACGTTGCCCGCAACAATGATACATAATTCATAACACGCGGCCCTTGCGCAGTGACGCCGCCCGTCCCATGCCGGCTAGTCGCCCCGCTTTTCTTTCAGCGCCTTGAACGCGTCATCGCAAATATCGAGGGTGTGTTTGATGTCGTCGTCAGTGTGGGCGGTGGACAAGAACCAGTTGTGATGGGAGGTAAAGAACGCGCCGCGCCGTGTGCATTCGCCGCACCACTCCTGTTGCAGCATCACGTTGTCGTCGTCGGTGATGCGCAGGTACGGCATGGACATCTCGCCGGTGACTTTCATCGCATAGCCGTGCCCTTTGGCGATCTCGACAATGCCGTCAGTAAGTTTTTTGCCCAGCGCCGCCATCAGGTTGGGGCCGTCCTGTTCTTTTAATACGTTCAGACAAGCCATTGCGGCGGCCATAGACCCGGCGCAGAACCAGAAGCTGCCCGTGTGAAACACCTTGGCCGCGTCAACGCGCAACGCCTCAATGCCCACCAGCGCGGAGAGGGCGTAGCCGTTTGCGATGGCTTTTGAGAAACAGATCAGGTCGGGTTTGAAACCGTATTTTTCGCACGAGCCGCCCAGATGCAGGCGGAACCCCGCGCGCACGTCGTCCACAATGACCAAACTGCCGTTCTTGTGCAGCAAATCCGTCACTTGTTGCCAGTAGCCGTCGGCGGGCAGCGCGTTGTCAGCGAACACCGGGTGATGGTACGGCGTGGCGATGAAACCGGCGACGTCGTCGCCCACGTCGGCAATGACCCGTTTCAGAGCGTTAACATCATTCCAGGGGATGCGCACAACGTTTTGCAGGTCTTCGGGCAAGATGCCATGATGCCCGGGCGCCTGCATCCAGGGCGTGGTGCCGTGATATCCGCCCTGAATGGCGATGATCTTCTTGCGGTTCGTTGCCGCGCGCGCCACCATTACCGCAAGGTTTGTGACGTCCGCGCCGTTCCGCGCGAAGAATGCCCAGTCCGCAACGGGAATCATATCAATGAGCGTTTCGGCGAGTTCGACCATGCGCGGCGACGCCACGCTGTTCGCGTCGGACTGGCGCCATTGCGCCTCGAAGGCGGCATCCACCTCGGGGTGGGCGTAGCCCAGCACCATCGGGCCGTAGGCGCACATGTAATCGAGGAATTCGTTGCCGTCCACGTCCCAGAACCGAGGGCCCTGGGCGCGGTCCGAAAAGAAGGGATACGCCTCAATGGGCACATAGGGCGCGGGACTGAAATGGCCATACACGCCGCAGGGGATCGCTTTCACCGCGCGTTTGAACCATTCTGTTGATTGCTCGTAGCTATAGGTTTTCAATCGTGCCTCTCCCATGTCGCTTCTATTGGAGATACAGCGGAATGCGGTCAAGAATCAGGTTCGTGTTTTCAATCAGCGGGATCAGGCCCCGCAACTTGATGTCGCTCATGGCAATCGCGCCGAAGCCGTCCAGCTTCCCGTTAAACAACAGGTTCGCAGTGGCGCAGTCTCGGAACGAGATGGTTGCCGTTGGGTTGTCCGCAGGACCGCGAACAGCCGCGGCGCCGCCCTTGCCATCGTAAACAATGTGAGCGTGGGGGCCGTCGGGCAACACGGACAGTTGCAACACACCGGCGGGCATCATCTTGCCCACCTGCATGGCCACTGGATCAAACCGAATCAGTTCACTTATGGCAAACGCCCCTGTGTACAACGACAGGGCCGTGTTCACACGTACATAGGTCTCGTCCTGTAACTGCGCGTCGCCTGGCTTCAAGAAATACTCGAGCCGTTCGGTAATCTTCGGAAATTCATTCTTAAGAAAGCCGAGTTTCGAGAAGCCTTTCAAGGGGATGGGGTTGGCCCGGTTCTCGAACATGGCGTTCAAATGCGCACACGACCAGAAATACAACGATACATCGGCGGGCGCGGTGGTTTCAGGATCGTAAATGCAACGGCCGTTGTCGAAAGAAAGTCGCGTTGTCATGTTGCCGCGGATGCTGAACCGCACGGACAACGACCACTGTCGGATAATGTCCGCCGCCTGCGCGTCAAGTGTCGGCAATACTTCCAGATTGCGCAATACCGCGTTCAGATTCAGGCGCGCCTTGATAATGTTATTGACTTTTGATGCCATACCCTGCCCTTTGGACCAGTAGTAAAACCTTATACTTCTGACACAAGACTATCATAATCAGAGGTATGTTTCAAGTTCATACTTTTTGATTCTATTGAGAACCGGTCTGGAGAAACCGTGTTTGTTCACAATCAGCCTACACTGTCATAGGTTCAGCTTCCTGCCCCCCGGAATTTATAATGACACTTATAGCGCGTGTACATAGGCAGAGCCAAAAGGGCCTGCGGTTAAAAAGTTGCATTTCCACTTGCGAGCATATATAATACCGAGCAACTCATGATTAGTAAGGAGATGAGACCATGCGTTTCTCGAAGAAGTCGGATTATGCGTTGCGGGCGTTGCTGACGCTCGCAGCCGCGGACAGTAAACAACCCATGTCCATTCGCAAGATTGCAACGCACAACGATATCCCATACCGCTTTTTGCAGCAAATTGTGTTGGAGCTTCGCGACAAGGGATGGGTTGCCACCCATGCGGGTCGCGACGGGGGCCTTACGTTGAGCAAACCGCCGGACACGATTCAGATGGGGGACATTGTGCGTCATTTTGACGGCGTACTTGCGCCGATGGGTTGTGTCTCGACCACGCACTACCAACCGTGCAGCCAGGAGAAAGTATGTCGGTTCCGGCGCACCTTGCTTGAAATCCGCAATCACACGGCCATGTTGATGGACAAGACCAGCCTGGCCATGCTTGTGCGGGACAAACCGCTCACACGTGAAGAGGTGTTTACCGAGTCTTTTGTTGACGGCGCGGGGATTTGAGAATTATAGAGTGACAATCAGGGTTGCTTATGGCTTTCCGGACAGATAATTATATCGCTTGCTCCTTTGCTTTCCTTTGGGGCGCGTTGTCTTCTGCCAGGACGCGGATCAGGGTTTTTTCCTGGAGTCTTGTGGCGGCGTTTATTCTTGCCGTGGGATGCACTGTCGAGGACGGCGACCACATTGAATTTTTGCATGTGTCTTACGATCCCACCCGCGAGTTCTATCAAGATTTTAACGCATTGTTTACGCACCACTGGCAAGAATCCCATGGACAGCGCGTAACAGTCTTGCAGTCTCACGGCGGTTCGGGCAAACAAGCGCGCTCGGTCATGGAAGGGCTGGAGGCGCATGTTGTTTCGCTGGCGCTCGCTTACGACATTGACGTTATCGCCGAACGGCGCGGGCTGTTGCCGTCCGACTGGCAATCCCGTCTTCCCGACAACAGCGCCCCCTATACGTCTACCATCGTTTTTCTGGTGCGCGCGGGCAACCCGAAAAACATCCGCGACTGGGACGACCTGACGCGCTCCGACGTACAGGTGATAACGCCGAACCCGAAAACATCGGGCGGGGCGCGCTGGAACTACCTGGCGGCCTGGGGCTATGCGCTGCATCGGGAACTTAACGGTTTTGGGCGGCGCTCAGATTCGACCAGTGCCGCTGACGCGGAAGAAGCGGCATACGAATTTGTGAAACGCATCTTCCTGAATGTGCCCGTGCTCGATTCCGGCGCGCGCGCCTCGACCACCACCTTTGCGCAACGCGGCATGGGCGACGTGTTAATCACCTGGGAAAACGAGGCTTTTCTGGCGCTGGACAAGCTGGCGCGCTTTGACCTGGAAATGGTCGTTCCTTCTGTCAGTATTCTGGCGGAACCGCCCGTGGCATGGATTGACGCCGTGACGACGCGACGCAATACGATGTCCCTTGCGCGCGCCTATCTCGCGCATTTGTACACCCCTGAAGCGCAGCGCTTAATTGCAAGACATCATTTTCGGCCGCGGTATCCTGAATACGCGGACGCGGAGGACCTGCGCCAATTTGCGGAGATTACACTGTTCACAATAGACGCGGTTTTTGGCAGCTGGCGCGAGGCGCAGACCAGTCATTTCGGGGACGACGGTTTTTTTGACAGGATTTATCTCGAAAACATGCGGGAGGAAAGGCCATGACCCGGAATCCATTGCGTCTTTTACAGGGAAGCAGCCGCACGGTCATGCCCGGCTTCGGCCTTACTGTCGGATACACCGTCTGCTATCTCAGCCTGGTGGTGCTGTTGCCTGTGTCAGCCCTTGGGCTGCGCGCCATCGCCGTGGACTTCGACGCCTATCGCGCCATCCTTACTGATGCGCGCACCATAGCGGCGTTCCGACTGACCTTTGGAGCGGCCTTTGTCGGCGCCGTCATCAACGTTGTGTTTGGATTCATTGTGGCCTGGACGCTGGTACGCTATCCCTTTCCGGGGCATAAATTTGTGGACGCCTTGGTGGACCTGCCCTTCGCGCTTCCCACGGCCGTGTCGGGCATTGCGCTCACCTCGCTCTACGCGCGGACCGGATTGCTGGGTCGCGTTTTTGAACCCTTCGGCGTACAGATAGCCTTCACGCCGCTCGGCGTTATTGTGGCGCTTACCTTCATTGGCCTGCCTTTTGTAGTGCGCACACTGCAACCCGCGCTTGAAGACCTCGATCGCGAATATGAAGAGGCCGCGTTGAGCCTTGGCGCGACCCATTTTCAGGTTTTTATGCAAATCATCCTGCCGGCGTTGCGTCCCGCCATGCTTACCGGTTTTGCGCTGGCGCTGGCCCGCGCGCTGGGCGAATACGGCTCGGTGGTGTTCATCTCGGGGAATATGCCCATGCGCACCGAGATTGTGTCGCTGCTGATTGTGGGCAAGCTCGAACAATTCGATTACGACGGGGCCACCGCGCTGGCCGTGGTCACGCTGACCCTGTCCTTCATGCTGTTATTCACCATCAACCTTATCCAGTGGCGTTATGCCGCTAAAACAAGAAACACCGCGTGATATGGCCGCGTCAAAACAAATTGAAA
>SLFT01000136.1 GCA_007124105.1 Candidatus Hydrogenedentota bacterium
CGCGCGGCAAGCATGTCGTCCAGCGCGGGACGCTTCTCTGACGTATAGGCGCTGAAGTCCAGCGCATCCGCGACGGGTTCGCCAATAACCATAACCTCGCGGATACAGGACAATCCAAACCCATAAGTCAATGCCCGTTCGGTAAGGTTTGTGTCGTTGTATCGGTCCAATGTTATCAGCAGCGAAGGCCGACAATCGCGCAGGATGCGCTTCATCTCGCCGACGGAAAAACGCGGCGACATGCCCGTCCATATTGCCGATACCTTGGCGGCGGCCATGAAGGCAATGAGAAACTCAGGCCGCGCCATCGAGATCATAGCGATGCAATCGCCTTTCTCCACGCCTATTTCAAGGAAAGCGTGCGCCGTTCGGTCCACCGCATCGGCGAGTTGGGCCCAGGTCATACGCGTATCCCTGAATACCACCGCTTCGGCGTCGGGCTTAATTGCGGCCCACTTGTCAACGTATTGCCACAAGAACTGTTCGTTTGACTGCATATCATAAGTTCCAGTTGGTTCAGCCAGCCGCAATATCAACAAACCCATCGCTTATCGCGGGCTTGCCGTTCGCGTTTAACACCACAAAATGACATTGCTGCGTATTATCGGTTTCTTTCTTCGCCAGGACGCGCACGGAAATCGCGCTGTCAGGCCGTACCATGCCAGTGAATCGGGCGCCGACAGCGCGAAGACGACGGGGATCATTGTCCGCTTCCACGGCGATAATTTCGCGTACTGCCATTGCAAGGGTTGCGGTGCCCTGCAACAGTATGCCCGGCAATCCCACGCTTTTGGCGAATGCAGGCGAAATATGGATGGGGAAATGAATGTCGGCGCAACCGTCGTAAATGTGCGCCGCCAGTTTCGAGACATGCAGTTCCTTGCTCCAGAAAGGCATTGCATCGGCAGCGTTGTTATATTCCACCAGGCCGTCCACCCCTCGGCCTTCGCCGTCACAAATGACGCCGCGTAGCAGCCCGCCGGTATGCTCGACGAATACAGTGGAACCGTTCTTGTCGTAGGCCGTGTAGGCGATAATGAGGTGCGTACCGGCGCGATGCGGTAAAATGGCTGCAACCTCGCCTTCGATGCGGAGGCGTTCGCCGGGACGCATGGGCCGTTCCCACTGCAATCTTTCACTGTAATGCACTTGCCGCGCCAGCGCTTCGTATGGAAAGTCGTTGTCGCCCCAGAACTCCAGGAATCGCTCCGAAATGCGCCAGGTCAGCGCAACGGCAAGCATTGGCGGGGCCACAATCCCTTCTGCGCCGGCATCGTCGAGGTGCCATGTATTGGCGTCGCCGATTGACGCCGCGTAGTTCATGCACTGGCGCGCGGTCACTTCCACTTCCAGCGGTTTGCAGACCGCGCCGACATACTCGGGACTAATTTTCATCCTGGTTCTCCGGATTGTTATGGCCTGGACTGACGGCCTTGCGACCGACGCTGAAGTATTGGAATCCCTGCCTGGCCATCACGGCGGGCGTATACAGGTTGCGTCCGTCAAAGATAACCTTCTCGCGCATGAGCTTTCCCATGCGTTCATAATCAGGACGGCGAAATTCGTTCCATTCCGTCATAATGATCAGCCCATCCGCCCCGTTCAGGGCCTCGTAATACTTTGCGGCAATCAGAATTTTGTCGCCGTACCGTTCCTTCAACTTTTGACTGGCAACAGGGTCGTAGACAGTGACCATGGCGCCGGCGGCGCATAAGCCGTCAATCACGTGAATGGCGGGACCGCCGCGCAAATCATCCGTGCGCGCCTTGAAACTTGCGCCCCACACCGCCAGCCGCTTGTCGCCAATCGTTGCGCCGTAATAATCGCAAATCCGTTGTAGAAAGCGGTCGCGCCGACGTTCGTTGACCTCGCGCACTGCGGCTATCAAGTCGTACTCGACGCCCCGGTCGCGGGCAAGCCCTTCACAGGTAGCCAGGTCGCGTGGAAGGCCCGCGCCGCCGAAACCAACACCGGGGAAAAGAAAGGTCGGTCCAATACGATAATCGGTGGCCACCGCTTCGCGTACCTCGGCAATGTCGCAGTCGTAGGCTTCACAAATGTCCGCCAGCTGATTCATCAAGGATATGCGCGCGGCAAGCATCACATTGGTGGCATACTTCGCCATCTCCGCGCTTCGTCTGCTCATGGTGATAAAAGGTTTGCCGGTGCGCAGGAAGGGGCTGTACAGTTCCTTCATGATTTCTTGAACACGAACGTCGTCGCAGCCGGCGATAACCCGGTCGGGACGCAGGAAATCATCCACTGCCGTGCCTTCTTTCATGAAGTCCGGGTTCACTACAATATCGCAAGGATGGGTCGTATGCGCGCGCACCGTTGCGTCCATTTGTTCTGCTGTGCCGGGCGGACACGTACTCTTATTCACAATGATCCGATAGCTGTTCATCACCGAAGCAATTTGGCGCGTCGCCGTCAGAACGCCCGATACATCCGCGCGTCCCGCCTCGTCAACAGGTGTGCCAACGCACAGGAAAACCATGAGGCTGTCGGCGACAACCCGGTCAAGGTCGGTGGTAAAGCAGAGCCGCTCCTCCTCCATATTGCGCGTGATCAGCTCCTCGAGACCCGGCTCATGCAGTGGCATCCCGCCGTCGTTCAGCAATGCGACACGCGCGGCGTCGTGGTCCATGCACATTACCTGATGGCCGTTCTCAGCAAGACAGGTGCCGGTCACCAGTCCCTGATACCCGGCTCCGACTATCGCAATTTTCATAAATACTCTCCAATTGTGAGTGCGCCATGACACGGGCCGCTGTGGATATACCCCCGTCGCACAGATACGAGCTTGCGCGTCTAATCGTCGGGCAGCGAACCTGCGACACGGTGGATAATGGTAGCAGGATAACGCAACGGAGCGCAAGCAGCAAACAGGTCTTGCGGTCTTTTCCTTTAACGCTTTTGCGTCGCCCTGTCCCGCCCTTCTATAATGGGTGGTTTGCTATGACCAAAGTATTTTGTTTCGGAAAGCGCAGATGGCATCAAAAAACGACAAAGCACACAAACTCAACGGGGACGAACTTGTCCGACAGGACATCATTACCCGTGAGGAACTGGACGCGGCCAAAGCGCGCGAGGCTGACACAGGTACGCCCTGGTATAAGCAGTTTATCCAGCAGCGCAAAATCAGTTTCCAAATGATCGAGAATCTGTTGCGCTATGAATTCCATTCAAAGGCGGTGCGGTCGGCTCACCAGTCGCTGGGTGAAACCTTGTTGTCCATGGGAAAAATTAACAATAAACAGCTCGAGAAGGCGCTTGCCGACCAGAAAAGCAACGGCCGTTTACTAGGCAATATACTGCTCGAGAATGGGTTTGCCACGCGTGAGGCCATCGCTCTCGCCCTGGCGCGTCAATACGAGATGGACTATGTGGCGTTGGACGAAACGCCGAGCGATGCTAATGCCCTGCATGCTGTTCCTGAGAGTGTTGCGGTGAAAAACGAGATGTTGCCGATACGGTTGGAAAACGACAAGTTAACGGTGCTAATCAGCAGTCCGCAGCACCGCGAACGCCTGAAGGATGCGGGCGTTTTGTTGGGGAAACGCATCCACGCCTTGCTGACCGCCTGCGAAGACCTTGACGAGGAGACGCGTCTGCGCTACAAGGAGCTCGAAGAAATGGAGAACGACGGCGATAGCGGTATTGTGCGGGACACGCAAGAACCGGCAGAAGAAAGTCAGGCAGCGCCTGCTATTGCGGCGAAACAACCGGCGCGGGCTTTTCCAAGGAAGCGCACTGCCGAAGCGGCGCAAGATGACAAGGTGCGTTTCGAGGGTATCTCGCGCGCCGCAGCCGGCGCAAGCGTGGTCAACATGGTCAACACCATCATCGAAGGCGCCGCCAACGCAAACGCAACCGATATCCATATTGACCCACAGGAACCGGAGTCCAGGGTGCGCTATCGCATAGACGGCATCCTGCATGATGTAATGAGCATAAGCGAAACAATGCATCATGGCATTGTTTCGCGCATCAAAATCATTTCTGATCTGGACATCACCGAGACAAGGCATCCCCAGGATGGGCACGTCAGCTTGACCTTGGGTGGTCGCGATTTCGACGTACGCGTGGCAACGCTGCCTACGTATCTAGGTGAACGGGTCGTACTACGGCTGCTTGATCAGGCTTCCATATTGTCCGGCATCAAGGACCTCGGGCTGGCCCCATCCGACGAGGCAAAGGTCAAACGCATTATTGATCAACCTTACGGCATGATCCTGGTTACCGGGCCCACGGGAAGCGGCAAGACCACTACGTTGTATGCCGCGTTAAATCAGAAAAACGTGATGACCGAAAGCATTGTTACGCTCGAAGACCCTGTCGAGTACCAGCTTTCCGGCATCAACCAGGTGCAGATAGACACCGATATTAACATGACTTTTGCCAATACATTGCGCGCCGCCATGCGCCAGGATATTGACGTGCTGCTGGTGGGCGAAATACGCGATCCGGAAACAGCGCAAATCGCTGTTCGCGCCGCCATGACCGGCCACCTCGTATTCAGTACCCTTCACACGAATGACGCCGCCGAAACCATCAGTACCCTGCGCAACATGGGCGTCCCGCCGTTCCTTATCGCATCAGCGCTAACCGCCGCTATCGGGCAACGCCTGGTGCGCAAGAATTGCGAGGCCTGCAAGAAACCCTTCAAACCGAGCGCCGCCTTGTTGAAATCAATCGAAATGCCGGCTTCCGTCAAGAAACTCTATCGGGGCAAAGGATGCCCGGCCTGTCATTCTACCGGCAATGTCGGACGAACGGGCATATTCGAGATATTGGAGATTACGCCGACTCTCCGCGACTATATTGCCGCGGAAAAACCTGTGGAGACCATCGTTACTGCCGCGAAGTATAAGACGATGGCCGCTCATTGCCGCGACAAGGTGAAATCGGGACTTGTGAACCCCGAGGAGTATTTGCGCGTTATAAGGGTATAACGCGCATTTCGTTTTACGCAAATCAACGTTGATTCCCGATGGGACGTACACATAAAGGATTCGAACAATGTCGAGAGTTTTTGTCCTGGGCCTTCTTTTGAGCGCCGCCGCAGCAGCCGAGACTGAGCCGCCGTTGCGATACCCGTATTGGCAGATGATCACGGAAATTAATGGGACTATCGAGGAAGATTTTCCAAGACCTGCGAGTGTGTCGGACAACAACCGCAGGAATGAATACACCTATCCCTTCGAGATGTTTAGACACCTCTACGCGGCGGATATATTGCAAGCGGCCCGGGAAGGCGCGCTGGTAGCGCGGCTGCAAGCGGGGGAGGATGCGTCCGACGCGGAAATTGAAGCGCTTGTGTTGCGTAATGTCGCCGTCGCCCTCGAATATCTTCCCATGCTCATTCAACGCGACGAGGACATTGACGAGCTGGCGCTGTTGCTGGCAAAACGCGACGAGGACGACGTGTTGCGTCTGTATCTGCTCCGGAACACCTACCCTGGATTTGCGCCTGTGAGTCTGTTGTCGGTGTCGCTTTCCGAACTGATTGACATGCACGACGACAACTATAATAAGTGGACGCTGCAAGTGGCAACCCATCCCCGGGAAACGCCGCAGATACAGTGCGTGGCGCTGCAAATCTATTACGCGCGCCTGTGTCGCGATTATGAGCGGGCGCTACGGGCTGATCCCGCCGTGCGTGCGTTCATGGACGGCAATGAACATGTCCATCCTCATACGGTTATACAGGAAAACGCTCTGGAACTGGCCATGGACACAACCACCGCATTACGGCAAATCAGGCGGCGCGCCCATGAATTCGCCAGCGCTATCGCCGGCCATATTGCCGAAGGAAGCGTACGGGATGAACAGGTCAAGGATATTACGCGCGACATATTAACGGACATGCGCGAGAACATTGACGGCATTAACAAGGCGCAAATTGACGCGTATCTTGCGGGGAAGGCGCAGGGGGAAATGGCGTTCCCATCCATGCCCATGCCAACGGCTCAACCGCAAATGCCGATGCCCATGCC
>SLFT01000513.1 GCA_007124105.1 Candidatus Hydrogenedentota bacterium
ACGCGCGCGTGGAAGCCCTGTGTTTCAAAGAAATGTTCGTGGCGGTCCGTGGCGCGGCGCATAATTAACTCGAGCGACGCGTCCGCGCCCTCGAATTCATACCCTTCGTTCTCCAACTCTTTTACCCGCTTCAAAATGGCTGTGGTGTCCGTGTCGCCCCGTTCCAGGGGAATGCCGAGTTCCGCCGCTTTCTGGATAAGGCTTGAGCGCCCCGCCATTTCACTGACGGCAACGTGGGTTGTGTTGCCGACCAGCCCAGGATCAATGTGTTCGTAAGTGGTTTTTTGTTTGCGTACGGCGTCCGCATGCATGCCGCCCTTGTGCGTGAAAGCGTCGCGACCCACGTAGGGCGCGTAGTCACGGGGCGTCATATTGGCGAGTTCGGCTACAAGGTGGGAGGTGCGCATAAGCCGTTTCAGCTGTTCGGGCGTCAGCACGTCGCAATCCATCTTCAGTTGGAGGCTCGGAATAACAACGCACAAGTCCACATTGCCGCAGCGTTCGCCATAGCCGTTCATGGTGCCCTGCACCTGCGCCGCGCCCGCCCGCACCGCCGCAAGCGCGTTGGCCACGGCGCACCCGGCGTCGTTGTGGGTGTGGATGCCAATCGAAGCGTCTGGCAGTTCTTTGCGCGCGATTGCGGTGATCCGCTCAATTTCGTGGGGCAGGCGTCCGCCGTTGGTTTCGCATAAGATCAATGTTTCCACGCCCGCGTCCACCGCGCAACGCAGCACGGCCATCGGATACGCGGCATCTTCATAATAGCCGTCAAAGAAGTGCTCCGCATCCAGGAACACGCGTTTCCCATGCGCCCTTAAATAGACCACCGATTCCTGTATCAGCGCGAGGTTCTCATCCGGTGTGATGCCCAGAACGTCGCGCGTATGGGACACCGCGCTTTTTGCGAAGATAGTAACCACTTCTGTACCTGCGTCTACCAACGCCTTCAAATTCGGGTCGTCTTCGCAGGCCCGTTTAATATGGCGTGTGCTGCCGAAAGCGGTGATAGTGCTATTTTGCAGTTCCATGTCACGTACGCGCCGGAACAATTCCGCCGCCTTTGGATTGGACCCCGGCTGACCGCCTTCAATATAGCGAATGCCGAGTGAATCCAGCGCTTGCACAACCTGTAACTGGTCCTCGGAGGAAAATTTTACGCCCGGCCCCTGGGCGCCGTCGCGTAAAGTGGTGTCGTATAGATCAATTTTGGTTTTCATAAAATGTATCCTATGAAAAGAGCGTTGCGGTGTTTAATGTCTCCCCCGGAGAACACGTATAGCGTTGGTTCCTGTTCCCACACACCCCAACCTGTTGGGCGGCGTGTTCATGAAAGGTATATCGTGTAAACGCCTGCCTCAGCGTTCATTGTACCATGTTTATGATGTGGCAACAATGTTGCCCCATAGTTTATTCGTTGTTGCCGCCTATATCAAGGGGGGTATCGCCGATGAAACGGTGTATGAGGCGGAAACCGTCCTTTATCAGCGCTCCAGTTTGCGCCGCCTCGGTTTCGCCATAGCAGACAGCGTTGTCAGGGACAACCCCATGGCCGCACATGGCGAAAGGCGCTGCGCCGCCAGCGTGTGTCTTTGTGCTGATAAGCGTGAAATGGTCGGGCGCGACCAAGATACGCGATTCGGGGCGCGTCTCAAGATACAGCAGGAACGGCGCGACAATACGCGCGTCAAACGCTTCGATAGCGTGTATTTTCAACGCCACATCTCCTTGGTGCGACGCTTCATCCGGCGCTTCTACGTGCAGGTACACAAAATCATGTCTGTTTAGCGCCGCCAGCGCGGCGGCCACCTTGCCCTCGTAATTGGTGTCTATCCAGCCCGTGGCGCCGGGAACGGTCAACGGTTCCAGTCCCGCGCAGACGCCGATGCCTTTCACGAGGTCCACTGCCGAAACCACTGCGCCGGTGAGTCCGAACATCTCCTGGTATGATGTGAGCGTAAGCGCCCGGCCCTGACCCCACGGCCACAGCGATGTTGCCGTGGGCTTTCCGGCGGCCGCGCGCGCCGTATTTACGGGATGCTCGGCAAGGACGCGTTGCGATGCCGTCATCAGGTCGCGCAGCAGCGCTTGTGCGGGCCCGTTGGGCAGGTACGGCTCATATTTCTGGTCTGAAATATTATGAGGCGGCTCACACACCGTTTCAACCAGACCGGTTACAGTGCCGGCAGCCGTTGCCTTTATCACGCCGGTATGCCGGTAACTGACCCCGGCGTGGAAGACAATGGGGAACTCGTGCGCGAGGGTCTCGTTCAACGTTTCAATAATCGCGCCAGCCTCCTCAGTCGTGATGTGCCCGGAGGTGAAGTCTTGCATGACGCCGTTGGCAAGCGTTACGAGGTTGCAGCGGAACGCCACTTCGTCCTCGGCAAGGGAGATGCCCTGATTCGCCGCCTCGATGGCCGCGCGTCCTGAAAAGGATACGCGCGGATCATAACCAAACATGGACAGATTGCCCACATCGCTGCCCGCGGGCATGCCCTCGGGTATGGGGCAGAATAGTCCGGAACAGCCCATCGCCGCAATGCGGTCCATGTTTGGCGTATGCGCGGCCTCGATGGCCGTTTTACCGTCGCAGGCTTCAAGCGGATGGTCTGCCATCCCGTCGCCCAACAGAATGATATACTTCACGTGTTTGCTTCCTTATCGGTTGTCATAAGGCGGGTTATTCCCCCGAAACGCCCATACAGTACCATTAAAACACTTCATGCCGCAACGCCATTCCTGTATAATTGGCGTTGTTGTTGGAATAAGAAGCAATCCGGGCAAGGTGAACAACGCCAATGCGCGAGTTTCTGGCTGGCGATAGGCGTGATGTTTTGCGGTCTTAAAAAGAATAATTATGCGCGGAAAAGGGTGAACAAGAGTACGCTGAAAGCCTGCACGGTTGTGCGAAAAGGGATATACGACTATGACCTCGAAAGAACGTGTGATGGCCGCGCTGGCGCGACGCGCAATGGATCGCGTCCCCATCCAGATTTATCTGACGCCGGAAATACAACAGAAACTGATGCAACATTTCGGGTTTGACGCGCCCGAGCAGTTGCTGCAAACCCTGGGCGTTGATTTTCGGGGCATTGCGCCTGCCTACAAGGGTCAGTTGCCGCCGAGGCCGGCGGGCTCCGATTTCGTGGATGAGTGGGGCGTGGGCTATGTTATGTTCGACCACGGACACGGCGGCGCATACCCGGAGGCCAATCACCTCTCCCTGGCAGCGTTGCGAACCATGGCCGACGTGGAAGCGTACCCGTGGCCGTCTCCAGACGATTACGACTATACGCATATTGAGGCGGCCTGTGACGCATATCAGGGGTATGCGATTTGTGTGGGCGACGCTGGGCGTCCGGACATCCTGAACGGCGTGAGCCGTGGACGTGGTATGGAACAGGTGATGGTTGACATCATGACAGAAGACCCGGTGGGCATGGCCATTATAGACAAACGCTGTGACTTCTACTACGAAATGTCGCGACGCTCCCTCGATGCGGGCAATGGCAAGATTGATATCCTGTGTATCGGCGAGGATACGGGCAACCAACTGGGGCCGATGTTTTCCCTGGAGGTGTTTGACGCTTTCTTCCGTCCGCGGTTACAACGGTATATTGATCTGGCCCATGAATATGGCTGCAAGGCCATGATGCATTCCTGCGGCGATACCAGTTTGTTGCAGTCTCGTTTTATCGAAATGGGACTGGACATCCTTGATGCCATGCAACCCGAGCCTGTGGGAATGCATCTGGAAACGCTGAAGGAACAATTTCAACACAAACTGGCCTATTGCGGCCTTGTCAGCACACAACAGACACTGCCTTTCGGCACGGTAGCCGACTGTCGCGCCGAAGCGCGGCATCGCCTGGAACTGTTCAGGGACGGCGGCTACATCTTTGCACCCGCGCACTGTATCCAGGCAGACAACCCTGTCGAGAATGTACTCGCCGTCTTTGAAGAAGCGCTCGGACTTGCTCCCGGCGCATTGGGCGCCCCCGTATAAGCGCACGGTGTTCTTACTCCACCGGCTGACCCAAACTCTCCGCCCCTCTGCGTTAAAATAAGCCTTCGTGCACTTAGTGCCCTTCGCGGTAAAAATAAAATATGTTACCCGTCAGGTTACATAAATTTGACATAGGGGTCTGATGTATATACAATTCAAGACAGTGAAGTTGGCAAAGCGCTGTAACAACCAGAAGGAACGCATCAAGGCATGGGGTGAACGTCGGTCAGCGATCATCGGGCGACGGCTGGACGACTTGCGTGCGGCAGATACGCTGGAAGATATACGGCGTCTTCCGGGCGATTGTCATGAATACCGGCACGGTAAAGACGTTCATGTGTTTACCGTCGATCTCGATGGCGGTTGGCGTTTTTTCTTCAAGCCGATCAATGATCCCATTCCGCTGCTTGCCGATGGCGCAAGTGTGGATTGGAGCCAGGTTACCGCGATACAGATAACGGATATAAAAGACCCTCATGGCAAAAATAGATAATCACTATATTCCCGATAATGTTTCGCCGCCGGGCGAAACGTTGGAGGAGATATTGGACGAACGGCGCATGAAGCAGGTGGAGTTTGCGCAGCGCATCGGCATGTCCAGAAAACACCTGAAACAGATACTGGACGGCAACGCGCCCATTACCCCGGAGACGGCGCTCAAGTTCGAACGGGCGCTGGGCGTTCCTGCGCGGTTCTGGAACAACCGGGAACAGCAGTACCGGGATTTTCTGGCGCGCCGCGACGAAGCCGAGGCGCTTGGCAGGAAGATTGACTGGCTGAAAAACTTCAAACACCTGAACAGGATGATGCGGTTGAGGTGGCTGCCCGAGGTAAAAGACCGCGTGGATAAACTTCGGTCGCTGCTCAATTTCTTTGGGGTGTCATCACCTGAATCTTGGGAGAAGCGCTATGGTGAACTTCAGGTGCGTTACCGCCGTTCTCAGGTGAAGCAGACGGATACTTACGCGTTGGCGGCCTGGTTGCGTCAAGGCGAAATCAAAGGGCAGGTCCTGGAATGCAAACCCTACAACCGGGAGGCGTTTCAGCGTACCCTTTATGAAATACGAAAACTCACACAAAAAAAACCAAAGGACTTTCAATCCGTCTTGGTGAGTATGTGTGCGGCGTGCGGCGTTGCCGTGGCGTTCGTGCCCGAGCTGCCCAATACAGCGAGCGGCGCCACCCGTTGGTTGTCGCCTGACAAGGCATTGATACAACTGAGTCTGCGCTATAAAGCCGACGACCACCTGTGGTTTACTTTCTTCCACGAGGCCGGACATATCCTGCTGCATCCGAAGAAGGATATTTTCATTGAGGGACAACCTGATGATTCAGCGGAAGAAGACGAGGCCAATCGCTTTGCCGCACGGATGCTGATACCCGATAGCGCCTATCATACCTTCATTACAACACATTCTTTGTTTTCGGTTGCAGCCATAAGACGTTTCGCTACTGAGCAGGGTATTGCCCCCGGTATCGTCGTGGGAAGGCTCCAGCACGACGGTTGTATTTCTTATACGAAGTTGAATGGTCTCAAGAAAAAATTTGAATGGCGCATTCAGGAAAGCGATGAATAGATACAAACAGGAACTGACTCCAGCGCAAGGTGATCTTACTCCACCGGCTGACCAAACAAGAGCATCAGCGTGAACAATGCGCCGACGACGAGCGTGAAAATCACTTGCGCAATAATTGGCAGCAGCAACAGCGATTTCTCCCCATATTCAGCGTTAGATTCCATAGTTATTTCTCCGAGAGTGAGGCGATGGCCGATTCCATACATCGCCTATCGTTTTTGTTGCACCCGCGAATTTTAACATTTGTTGCAGGCGATTTTCTTGTTCGTCACCTTTGATGTACCACGATATGCTGCGTACCGGCAACCTAAGCGAAGCAGGCGGTTCGGCGCGCCGTTTTGCTGTAAGGGTATTATTGTCGGACACGGCGTACGATGAAGGAAAGGCGGGCAACCTCTATTTTGTTTTG
>SLFT01000144.1 GCA_007124105.1 Candidatus Hydrogenedentota bacterium
CAGGGGCCCTGGCCTTTTCAATGATTGATTTCTGGCTTTGTGTCAACCCCATAGGGTAAGTTGCTCCAATCCCTCTGTCGAGAGTCCGAACTGTTGTTCAATGAGATCAACGCATCGCTGTAACGCGGGGCTCATCCCATTTGCATGGGATGGCCGAAAATCCACGACCCCGCCTGTCAAGGCGCAATCCGGCTCTTGTTCAAGTGTGGCCATGACGGCAGTTCCAATTTCGCGCCCCAACGAGGGCGGAACAGCATTGCCTATCTGCAATATCTTCTCGGATGCGGTTCCGCAGAACAAGTAACTATCCGGAAACGTCTGGATTCTGGCGCATTCGCGGATTGTCAAGTAGCGATCCTCCGATGGGTGAACAAATTCTCCCACAGCGCCGCTTGTGATGGCTTTACAGGGCTCACAGCCTTTGAGACGCCTGATTCCGGCAGGCGCCCCACCGCGCTTTTCTGTTGGCACCCCATCCATGACGCGCCGGTTTGCGCGTTTGCGATAACTATCATGCCATAAGTGCTCGGGAAGGTCTCGCATAGTTTGACCGGGCCTGAGAAGCCGAATGCGTTCTTGATCTGATTCAGAAACTTCTCGGCTGTAATGGTCACTGGGTATGCCGGGAGGTTCAGATCCTGGAACGCCCAAACCGGACACTGCATCCGTAAAGGTTGGGGCCTTGGGAAGATTTGCGTACACTCGTTGGCTTCCCGGCGCGCCATAGGCCATTGTTATTGCCTCTGGGAAAATCGGCTGCCTTTGCAATGCGCCGATCGCAATAACTCTTTTTCTATGCTGCGGGATGCCATAATTGGCAGCGTTAATCTTTCGGAGAATAATCCGATACCCTGCTCCGACGAGCGGCTCGAGCAAATCAAGAACTCGCTCGCCGTCAAAATAGGTCAAGAAGCCTTCAACGTTCTCAAAAACGAACACGATTGGCCGGTGTGCCACGATCAGATTGGCATACACCGTTACAAAGGAGTTTCGCTTATCCCCATGTTTTCGCATCCCGGCGGAAGAGAATCCCTGACATGGAGGACCACCCACATATACATCGGCGGGCGGCAATTCGATCGCCTGCGTTATCTCTGTTTCGATTGCTTCTGCCGCGTGGTTAATCCGGAAAGATTTAATTGCCGCAGGGTTACTGTCTACGGCATGCAGGCAATGTAGTCCAGCCATTTCCAACCCCAATGAAAGCCCTCCTGCGCCGCAGAAGAGGTCCACAAATGTAGGTGCATTTCCTGGCATGATTCTCACCCTGACTTCACTATCTTTCACAGTACTGCCGTAATGATGTTGCTCTGCTCGTCTTCGCTACCTTTGTTGACGACGATAACGCGGTACCCCCATTCTTACCGTATTTCTAGTTGGGAAGCTTTGTTTCGCTTAGATGCCTATCGGTCACCACCGCTAATCGAGCTGTTTATATTGACGTGGACTGGGCTTAACCCGGATATTCTATCATCTTTTGGCATGCACCTGATAGAGTATTCAAGTTAAAGCGCAACAGCAGATAAACTTTTTCGGTTGCAGCCCGAGTACTCGCTGTGACTCAAGATGTCTGGCGACGTTGCATCCAGCGCGCCAGAGATTCTGACGATTCTGCGGAGCGTCGTCCCGCAACCAGACCCTCGACGCTGATGTCTTCATCAAGGGAGGGCCAATGAATCCCTTCGCCATCGCCGATTAACTCATATTGTATGCGTTCTGACGGGGTTGCGTTCAAAAGCCGCGGGTACCACGCCAGCGGCACGGAAATCATGCGGCCGTCATCCAGCGATACTTGCAGGGCCTGTTCGGTAAAGGTAATTTCCACGGCAAGCACGTCATGGTCAGTCACTAAAGTGGCCATTCCATACCTCCATGATCTTCTCGCGGTTGGCTTTAACTATATTTTTGGACAACAAGTAATTCGTGGTCGCTAAAACGTCGGGAACGGGCAATATGTACCGGGTCAAGCCAGAATTTGGCCGTTGCCCGATCACGCCGCACGTCAGCATTGAACGGCCGCGACAGGTGTATCGCGGGGCCCATCCGCACGCGTGAGTGGTTAGTCTCGCAGCTCAAAGTGAAAGTTCTTGCCGGTGACGATGTCTTTGTCTACTATTTTGGGCGCGCCCTTTTCAGGCATTACCACCTTCATGTCACAGGCGTCAATGATGTCTTTCTGGATGTCCACGCCGGGCATCACGTAAATCAGTTCCATGCCGCGTTCCGTTAGATGGAACGCGCACAGGTGGGTAATATAGAAAACGTTCTTGCCGTGCTTGAGTCCTTCTTGTCCGTTAAAGGTGATCTCCATGACCCTGTCCATGAACTTCACCTTACCCGGCTTGACAACCCGCACTTCGTTGTCATGCACGTCTATTTGCGTCTGGTCGCCCCAGGAACAGCAGAATAAGATGTTGTCAGCGCATGTACATAGGTCAATGAATCCGCCCGGGCCTACGTGGTTGATGGGTCCTTCGCCGCGATTTGAAACATTCACGTTTCCGTCGCTGTCCACCTCGAGCGCGCCGAGGATCACCCAGTCAAGCCGGTTGTACATACGGTCAAAGGCTTGTACAGACGGCACGATTGTATCCGGATTGATGGCCGCGCCGAAGAATATGCCCGGCGCCGCCACGCCGCCGAAAGCGCCGCTCTCGTTTATCATGTTCAGGTCTTTCATGGCGCCGCTTTCGTGGAGCAGGCGCGCCACTTGTTCAGGATGGCCGATGCCAATATCCACATGATCGCCTTTGCGCGCGTTGTCCACAAACACGCGCGTACCCAAGCGGGCCAGCGCTTCGTCTGCCGGGACGCGTTCGGACATGATCCGCAGGATACTGTTGATGTAACGCGTACGCGCCAGCCCTTCGTCAATGGGCAGTGTGCTGTTTGGCGTAAAAAAATCCCAGTATTTACGGTGTTTGACGGTAACGGCTTGTTCTGTTTCCGGCCAGTAAACAATCGCATCCACCAGTTCCGCGGGCAGGAATTCGTCGTCGTACCCTTCCTCCACAATCAGTCCCACATTGACAATGGTCTGTCCGTTGTGACGGCGCACGGCCTTCGCCAGCGAATAGCTCTCTCCAATAAACGAGCAGTTTTTGAAGTAAATGTTGCCCTTGCGATCGGCGGCGGGCGCGGAGAATACGGCGGTGTCCACGGGCGGCAGCCAGTATTTGAATCTGCCGTCCTCGGTTATCTCCACATACTGTGGCGCGTCCGGCGGGCATACGCGCGTACCCGGTCCCACTCGCGGGTCCACAAAGGTGCCCGCGCCGGTGTCGTTGATGATATATTCCTGCCCTTCCCCCTGGGCGCGCAGCGCAAAGGTCAGAGCTCCAAAAAGGGTGCATTGGATTTCCAACTTCCCTTCCTGCGCCAACTGCAGCTGTTTTTTGAAGGTCTCGGTGTGAGATACCACCAGCCGCGTATTCAACCCCTCGACGGCCAGTTCTTCGACAGTGCCGGGCACTTTACCGCGTCCGCCCTGACCGCCGATATTGACCAGGGTTACGTCGCGGGGATGCCCCTCCTGCTTGAAGCGGTCGCGGATGGCCCAATACATAAGCGAACAGGGTTGATTCCCTCCTATTCCGGACGTGCCCATGATTGCGCCGTCGGGAATCATCTTCACCGCTTCCCAAGCGGTCATGAACTTTGGATTGTCCTTCACGGGAGAAGGATAATGCAGGTCGTATTTCTCCCACTTCAGCCGCCACCGCATTACGTGCGCAAACAGTTTGAGTTTGGTAAAAAGGTTCATGGTATACCTCCGTTTACTTGTTTATATCCACAATATTCATCTATCAGCGCCCCTGCCAATGCCGGCAGGGGCGCCATAATCGAAGATGCTCCGTGTCACAATGACTATATCCGGTTATTTCAATCATTATGCCTATCCTTGCAACTCAAACTTGAAGCCTTCGCCGGTCACTACATCCGACCCAACCACTTCGGGCGCGCCGCTTTCAGGCATTATGATGTCCATGGGGCACGGGTCAATAATATCTTTCTGCGGGTCCACGCCCGGCATGACATACATCAGTTCCATACCGCGTTCTGTGAGTCGGAATGCGCCTATATGGCACACATAGAATACATTTTTACCGTGCTTGAGCGCTTCGGGTCCGTTAAACGTGATTTCAAAGACATCCTTCCCAAATTTGGGCTTACCGGGATCAAGTACCTTGACTTTGTCGCCCTGCACTTCAATCTTTGCGCGTACGCCCCAGGGGCTGACAAACAGGATGTTCTTGGCGCAGGTAATCAGGTCAATAAAGCCGCCAGGCCCCACATGGTTCATAAGTCCTTCGCCCCGGTTCGACACGTTCACATTGCCTTCGCTGTCGGCCTCGAGCAAGCCGAGGATGGCCCAGTCAAGACGTTCATACATACGCTCGAACGCCTTTGAAGAAGGCACAATCTTGTCCGGGTTCACGGCGGCGCCGAAAAACACGCCCGGGGCGGCTACCCCGCCCAGAGCGCCCGCCTCGGTGAGCATGTTCAGGTCTTTCAGTACGCCGCTTTCATAGAGCAGTCGCGCCACTTCTTCGGGCAGGCCAATGCCAATGTCCACTACATCGCCCTTGCTCGCGTGGTCCGCAAACACCTTTGTCGCCAGTCGCGCCATCACGTCGTCTATGGGGGTACGTTTGGACATGATGCCCAACGTTTGATTGATGAGCCGGGCCTTTGTAAGGCCCACATCCGTGGATGTTTTACTGTGGGGCGTGAAACAATCCCAGTACTTGCGATATTTGATTGTGGCGGTCTGTTCCGTTTCCGGCCAATACACTACTGCGTCCACGTACTCCGCAGGCAGGTATTCCTCGTCGTGCCCTTCCTCGACAATGCGCCCCACATTCACAATCGTGCGTCCACCGTTGCGTTTGGCCGCCTTGGCAATGGAATAACTGTCGCCGATGACAGCCGCCTCCTTGAAATAGATATTGCCCTTGGGGTCCGCGGCGGGCGCGTTGAACAATGCTGTGTCAACGAAGGGCAGCGAATACTTGAAGCGGCCGTCCTCGGTAATCTCTACATATTGCTGCCCGTCCGGCGGATACAGCGGCGTGCCCCTGCCCGTGCGCGGGTCCACAAAAGTGCCGGCGCCCGTATCACAAATATAATAATTGCGTCCTTCCATTTGCTCGCGCAACACCAGGGTAATCATGCCAATAAGCGAGCACTGCAACTCCATCTTCCCTTCGTCGGCAAGGCGCAGCTGCCCTTTGAATGTCTCCGTGTGGCCCGTGATCATGCACTTCAGCAGCCCTTCAATGGCAAGTTCCTCCGCTGTGCCTGGAACTCGGCCGCGTCCCCCCTGGCCGCCCACGCCTATTAGTGTTATATCGCGCGGGTGTCCCTCCGCTTTGAAGCGATCGCGCACCGCCCAATATAGAATAGCGGGGCGTTGGTTGCCCCCCATGCCTGAGGTACCGATTACCGCCCCGTCCGGTATCAGCTGCGCGGCATCCCAGGGGGTCATAAACTTCGGGTTGTCCTTTACTGGCACGGGATAATGCAGGTCGTACTTCTCCCAGTTCAGACGCCAGCGCATTACGTGAGCGAACATGCTTAGTTTGGTGATTAAATTCACGATTTTCTCCCTGTTTTACATACTTAAACCAAAAACCAACGCTACCATGGGTTTTAGTATAGCCCATACCAATAGTGCAATCGCAAGAAGACGTTAAGTTTTGAGTGCTCGAATTGGTATGAAGATGCGTTTGACAGTGGTTTCCTGTACAATAGTGGTCTGTATAGCGCAACAGTATAAAGGGATGAAGTGCATGACAGAACTGGCGTTCATAGAAAAATTTCTCAAGGCAAACCGCAACTATGTGCTGGAGAAATTCACTGACAAAGCATCGCTTGCCGTGGCCGACAAGGACAACCCCAATGATCTACTCACCGAGGTGGACTTGACGCTTCAGAAGCGTTTTGTGGAAGCGGTGGCGAAGACGTATTCCGACGATGTGGTAATTGGCGAGGAGAGCGGCCTTAATGTGCTTCCCCAAAACCCTGATGGGCGCGTGTGGATTATTGATCCCATTGACGGCACCTATAATTTTGTGCGCGGCTTGAACCCTGCCTTTGCCATTGCCATAGCGTTCGCGCGCGAAGGTTTCGCTCAGGCGGCGGGCGTGTTTATGCCGCGCAACGGCCTCATGTTTCTTGCCGAAGCGGGCGCCGGCGCGTACTGTAATGGCAAGCGCATGACTGTATCCACTGTGCAGCACTTCGATGAGGCATGCATGGAAATAGATTTCGGCACTGGTAAGAACCGGAATATTCTGGTTCGTCGCGCGGGGGATGCGCTGCGTCAGGCCGGACAGGTGCGCTGCCAGGGGTCCGCGGTAGTCGGCATCTGCCAGGTCGCTTCCGGCGATGTGGACGGCTATCTGCATATTGGTTTGGACCCATGGGACTACGCGGCGGCGCAGCTGGTGGCCGAAGAGGCCGGCGCATTGGCCACGCGCCTCGATGGGGAACCGCTGCGCCTGTTTGATGGCAAACAGGGCGTACTCATAAGCAACGGCGCTATCCACAAAACGGTTCTTGCGCTGCTAACCAGATGAAAAAGACCGGGACACCGGTATTGCACGCAACCAGGTAGAAATTGCATATTCGAGTGACGCTGTCATTGCTTCAGGCCGGACGCAGTGGTCTTGAAAGCCGCTATATCGCGTTACGGGATAACGCCATGCGCGTCACGGGTTTTTATTTGCCAGCCAGGCTTTTTCCAAAGGCGAATGCCTGTTCGTTCTGTTGGTGCAGCTTTTCAGGCAGGTGCGCGTGAATGGCCTTGACCCAGGCATCCTCAGGGAAGGAGAAGTGGGCGCTGAGCAGTCCCAGTAGCCCGACATTAAAATTCCGCGATGTCAGCGGCGTGGCGTCCTGGTCCAGCACGGCCAAGTCTTGACCATCGCCGATGATGGCCGTGGTGTTGATGAGCACGCCGCCTTCGCGCAGCTGGTGTATGTTGTTTTCCGTCTGGGTGGGATGCAATACCAGTAGAAAGTCCGCCTCGCCGGGCGGCACCATCGGGCTGAGCACCTCGGAGCCAAAGCGCACATCGCTGGTGACGGAGCCGCCGCGCTGACTCATGCCGTGCAGTTCGCTTTGTTTTACGTCCACGCCCGCGAGAAAGGCGGCCTCGGCCAGTATGTCGGCGGCGCGGATGACGCCCTGTCCGCCGAGTCCCGCAAGCACAATGTTTGTTGTATTTCCGTTTGTGTTACTCATTGCATGTTTCCAATGCGGCCTCATAGGCCTTGATTTTATTTTCCGCCAGGCGGCACACGCGCCGCATGATAATCAGGGACAATTCATTGGTGTTGAGAGCAAACGCCAGCGCTTTTTTGAATTCAGCGGCAGTAGTTGTTACGACTACATTGGTTAGGCCCATGGCCCTGGCCACATCTTCGATGACAACTTTTCCACTCCGGCTATGGTCCAGCGCCCTGCCCGTTCCCGGGTGTTCCTGCATGCCGGTCATGGCCGTGGTTTCGTTATCCAGGATAATTACCACGTGGCCGGTCTTCGGCGGATTATAGACCATATCCGCGATTCCCGTCAGACCGCTGTGCATAAAAGTGCTGTCGCCGATGACGCTGACGATGCGGCGCGCTTCGTCGTCGGGAAGCACATGACGCATGCCCAGCCCCGCTGAGATGCTCGCGCCCATGCATACGCAGGTATCCATGGTCTCGAAGGGCGGCAGTACACTGAGGGTGTAGCAGCCAATGTCGCCCACCGCGACACAGTCGAATTTCTTCAACACGGCGAAGGCCGTCCGGTGGGGACAGCCCTGGCACAATTGCGGCGGCTTGCCCCGCGCCGGCGCAGGTTCGGGACTGGCGTCATCGGCGATAATGCGTTGTACACGACCCACATTCAGCTCGCCGAATCGGTACATCTCCCGTTTCCCATCACAGGGTATTCCCGCCGTCCGAAGCGATTCCACCAGGTACGGATCATTCTCCTCCACCACCAGGCAGCGGTCTACCGATGCAGCAAAGGCGCGAATCTTTTCAACAGGCAGGGGATGGGTCAAGGCCAGTTTAAGCACTTTCGCTTCCGGGGCCGCTTCCCGGACATGCAGGTAGCATACCCCGGACGTGACGATGCCCAGCGAAGCGTCTCCCTCCACGATGCGGTTGATGGCGGCCGACTCATTCCATTCCTTGATCTTCTCCAGCTTTTCACGCAGGCGACGGTGCGCGGGCCGCGCAAATGCCGGCACCATCACATACGTATGCGGGTCCTTGTCAAAACGTTGCGCAATTACCGGTTCCGACGGCGGCGCGGGTACAACGATGCTCTTGGAATGACATACGCGCGTGGTCATGCGCAGCATGACAGGCAACTGCCAGGTTTCACACAACTCCATGCCAAGGCGCGTGTACTCGTAGGCTTCCTGCGGATCAGCGGGCTCAAGCATCATCACCCCCGAGGCCTTGGCGTAACGGCGGTTGTCTTGCTCATTCTGGCTGGAGACCATGCCCGGGTCGTCCGCGGAAACAAAGACCATGCCGCCCTTGACCCCCGTGTAGGCCATGGTGAACAGCGGGTCCGCCGCCACATTCACCCCCACATGTTTCATGGTGACCAGTACGCGCGCGCCGGCAAAGGCTGCCCCAATGCCTACCTCCATCGCCACCTTCTCGTTTGGCGCCCACTGCGCCTTGCCGCCTATTTGGGACAAACGTTCCAGAATCTCCGTGGACGGTGTGCCCGGATACCCCACGCCCAATGCAACGCCCGCATGCAGGGCCGCCAGCGCCACAGCCTCATTGCCGCTCAGTAACTGTTTTTCGGTACACATAAATACTCCTGCTGTATGATAGATTGGATGTATATGATTGCGCCTGCGCCTTCACGGGTGGATAGACGCCTCAACGGATAGTGGATCAAGTTGATTATAACACATTTTCGCTGAAGTACAAAGCTTAAGAATCCTGCGCTATATACTGCGCAAATCCATAAAGCCTTGCCAAGATATTTGGCAGTCATCAGATGGCTACCGGGTGAAATTTGATACCTGTCTACCATGATGTCTTGTTCAATCAAACTATTGAATTCTGGGTGGGTTCCGCTTCACTCACCCAGCCCACTTTTATGGTTTGTTGGTGGACAGTTACGAAATACGGTGTTTACCGGTGCTGCTGTACCGCCTCGCGATACTCGCGCAGCAGGCTGTAATCGCATAAAGCGCTCATGGCCGCGCTGTCAACGTGAATGCCCGCTTCAACCACAGCGGAGACAGGGTTGAGGCCGCCGCATACAATCATGCCGACGCGCCCGACTGTAACGGGTATATCCAGCAGTGGCTGGTCGGGGCTGCCGACGGCGAGGACACCGCCCATCCCCAGTTTATCCGCTTCGCGAATCAGACGGCGTACTTCGGGCAACGCCGCCGCGGGCGCCTCGCGAAAGCTGGCGCCCAGCGCGCCGTTGCCGGTGCGGGCGGCCTGCATTACGGATGTCATGTGGCTTCGAATAAAAATCTCGAGCGGATCAAGAGACGATCCGTCATAGTTGATAATCTGCGTAAACCGCCCGGGCCGTCCCTGCTCGAGTTCCAGTAATCCGCCAAACCGCGACGCCAAGGCAATGTTTGCGTGCAGGAGGATGCCGTTGAGACTGACGCTGCACACCGTGCCAATGCCTACCTTGCCTTCAGGCACACGAAAGTCGCCGATTGGATATCCGGCGTCGGCCACAATAAGCAGACGTCCCATGCCGAGCCGCGCCTTGTATACATGGCCCATGATTTGCAGCGCTTTTGAGGCGTCAGTGGCGTCAACAGTAGAAATGTTGAGAATGACTTTTCCTCTGCGTGTGGCCACGTCAAAATCCATCTGGTAGGAAAGTTCGTCCACCTTGGCCGCGATAAAGCCCACCTTGTCAACAACAAGGGCGCTCTCCAGCTCCGCAAATCCCTTTTCCGTCAACTGGCGTCCGCGCCGTCCCAGATTACGTGTCCATCCCAGCGTGTCCATCTGCGCCAGATAGTTACGCACCGCCCGTTCACTGAGCGTGATTCCGGTAAGGGCCAGCGCATGGGCAATGCGTTCGCTGCCGATACTTGATTCCGCGTCGCGCAGGACGCGCAAGATGGCAGCCATACGCCGCCGTGTTTTAATATCAAGGGTATTGACGGTCATGAGGACAAGATGGAACCTCCACTGTCGGGTTGCGGACAGACATCTGTCTGCCACAATCTCTATTCTAACCAGAATCAAGACAAGATATACAGTAAACAATTTTTCGTGTTCCGTAAGTTTCTCTTTTGCTCTCTTTTGCTTACTTCTGAATTGCGTACGCAATGCCTTATACTATGTACCGTGTGTACTCATATTTGCAGACAAGTTTATGCCTTCATGACAGTTGTCGCTGCTGCCATTATCATCGGAGCGTTTTGCGCGACTGGGAATGCTTCAGAGGGCGTGGTGTCGCGCGGCCTGTTTACTGTTGAATACGGAGCGGGGCAGCGCGCTGTTGCAGAGTACTCTTTGGACGTGCTTGAGTACGCCGCCGCGGAATTTGAAGCGCTTCTGCCGATTGGCGAGCGGTCTATCCTTGTAAAGGTTATTGCCGCGTCGGACGAATTCGAGCGCTATGCCGCTCGGTTCGATGGGCTCAACGTGTCAGGACTTGCCCGGCCGGGCGAGGACTTAATTATTGTGCAGGCGCCGCGACTGCGCAAACCGGGCTCGGACTATCCCGGCACCTTGCGCCATGAACTGGTGCATCTGCTTTTATACCGCAACGTGAACCCCGCTTATCTTCCACAGTGGTTGAACGAAGGCATTGCCATGAGTCTCGCCAACGAATTTCGCTGGCAGAGCATGTTCGTGTTGTCGCGTATGTTTATCCAGAACAGGATTATACCGTACCACAAACTGGACCGGGCCTTTTTCATGCCCAGCGGTCAGGAGCAGTTTGGCGACGCTTATGCGCAGGCGTTGTCCATGACGCGCTACCTGCGCAATCAGCTGGGCGAGGTAAGGTTCTGGCGCGTGGTGCGCGCCATGAAGGATATGCCTTTTCCCCAGGCATTGCGTGAACACGGCGCCATGACAACACAGGAATTCTGGAAGGCTTACGAGCGTTCCCTATGGAAATACGCGGCCTTCGCAATGATGGGCTCGGGATTCTTTTTTCAGCCGGCGGCCATCCTGTTGATACTGGCATATTTGCGCCGAAGACGCATTGCGCGGGGGCTGTATCAGCGCTGGGAGGAAGAGGAGGCGGCAGAAAAGGACGGTGGTACAGACCGGATATTCTATTGGGAAGAAGTGGCCGAGGACCCGGACGCATGGAAAGGCTATGATGACAACTATTACGAATACGACGACGATAATGACAGGCTTTGATACGCCGGAAAGAGGAGACCATCACTTATGAAATCCAACATTACAACAAAACAAGGCGATGCCGGACATACCAAGGCGCTGGATGGAACCACTTTTGACAAAAGTCACCCCATGATCGAAGCGGTAGGCGCGCTTGACGCGTTGCGAGCGGAGACCGCCATGATGCGTCTGCAATTACAGGCAAACAATCCCGACGCGCTTACGGAAATCGGGTTTCTGCATTTCCTGTTGCATACGTATTTTCTCATTGGAACGGAAATTAGCGATCCCTATGGTCGAAAACCCGAGTGGAGGCGCGGCGAAATTACCAGGGAACACCTTGAACGCCTTGAAGCGGAACAGGAACGCATGGAATCCGGCTTGCGACTGCCGCGCGCCTTTATTGTCACGGCCACCAACATACTTGCCGCCCAGGCGGATATTGTCGCATCCACCGCCCGGACTTTCGAGCGACGCATGGTGGCTTTCAGCGCCGTCACCCCGGACTTTGCGTGTCCCGTGTGCCAGGCGTTTGTCAACCGCCTGAGCGATTATTTCTTCATTCTGGCGCGACATCTTGAAGAGGGCCATCATCAGCCCGTCAATTACGAACTTCTTGACGGGACGTGATCAGCCCGCGGCATCCTGTTGCAGGCCCGTCTGAGAGGCGTACGGCTGATTGGATGTCTTGCGCATCCGTCAACGGCGACATGTGACAATAGATTGCCTACCGGTCTGCGCACAGCGTTTCATGCATCATGGTACTTGTCAAGATCAAACGACGTCTGGTCAGAGGCCCAAAGGCAACACAGGCATGTCTCAAAAATAATGGTTTGTCTTGAAAAACGTGATTCTGCAAATGACGGCATAAATAGTACGCGTACAATTTTTCCCCCAATTTTGTGAATTTATGTGGTATAATGAATGGGGCTGTGAGTGGCCATTAAGATTTAGATGCGCGAACAGGTGTCGCTGGTTGTATCACGTCGCGTATTTTGCGCGGTATACAACGCTGGAGGCGTTGCTCCTGACGCGGTAACCGGTTACCGAAAAAAGGTGCCACACCAGTAAAGGCGCGGGCCAACGAGCCACAAGATTCATCAGTGGTTGGGAGAAACGGAACTAGTGGTCGGGAAGGATAGACAGAGAACATTTCCCCTGTCAGGCAAGGGGTTCCATCCCTGTGCCCTGCAAGACCTGGTTCCCATGGGGCGCATCAAGCAACTGCTTGAGGCCTTGTATAAAATCATTGAAGTCCCCATTGGTCTGGTATCGCCCCAAAGCGATGTGCTGCTGGCCATTGGGTGGCAGCCTATCTGCGAAGTGTTTCATCGCAACCACCCCGAGGCAACGCGCCGTTGCGTGGAAAGCAACAACGATCTTCAGCGTCGTTTATCGCAAGGCGCCGTGGCTGCCGCCAAATGCAAGAACGGGCTGTGGGATATCGCCATGCCGATTGTGGTTGACGGTCAGCATCTTGCCACGCTTTTTCTGGGGCAGTTTTTATATGATGATGAGCGCGTGGACCGTGGTTTTTTCGAGGCGCAGGCCAAAGAATTTGAATACGAGGTGAACCAGTATTTAGCCGCGCTGGACCAAGTGCCGCGCATTTCGCGTCAACAGGCGGAGGAACACATCAATTACGCCGCAGGGCTGGTAGCGCTGTTGGCGGAACTGGGCTATAAGAATTTGCAGTTGGCGCAGGAAGTAAATGAGCGGCGCCTGGCTGAATACGCGTTTCGCGAAGGGGAACGTCAATACAGGGCCCTGGTGGAAAACGTTCCGGGCGCGGTATACCAGTGCTTGAACGATGACGCCTATTCCACCATATTTATCAGTGACGCCATTGAACGTATTGTTGGCGTCAGTGCGTCTGTCATGATTGAGAACGCCAGTTCCATTGCCGCCCTTATCCATCCTGATGATCGTGCTTATGTGCAGGAAACAGTCGGTCAGGCGGTAGCGCGTCGTACGCCCTATGTGATGAATTACCGCATGCAACACAAGGATGGCGGTTACACCTGGGTCGAGGAACGGGGCCAGGGGGTATGGGATGAAACAAACGAACTGCGTTTCTTGCAGGGCGTTATATTCGACATATCCGAACGCAATAAACTGGAGGAGGAGCGACGAGCCCTGGACGCGCAACTGGCGCGCACACACAAACTGGAAAGCCTTGGCGTGCTTGCGGGCGGCATTGCCCACGACTTCAATAACCTCCTTGTGGCTATCTTGGGCCATGCCGACCTGATTTTTGAGGAAACTGACAGGGGCACGGCCACCTATGAGAGTGTTAATGCCATTATCCAGGCGGCGCAACGGGCAGCGAATTTGACCCGTCAAATGCTGGCCTATTCAGGCAAGGGGCATTTCATGGTTGAGGCGCTGGACCTGTCCGACCTGATCAAGGAATTGGCCCCGTTTTTTGAAAATGATCTTGTGCCGGAGTGTGAGTTTACTTACGACCTGATGGTGAACGGTCCGCCTGTCTTTGCGGATTCACAACAGATCAAACAGTTGCTGACAAATATTATCACCAATGCAGCGGAAGCCTACAGTCCCGAGGGTGGGGTGATTGCCATTCGCACCGGCCTCCGAACCTGCGACAGCGCTTTCATCAAAAAGAACTATCATAATGAGCAGTGCCTGGCCGGAGAATATGTGTTTGTCGAGGTGGCCGACGAGGGATGCGGCATGACAGAAGAGACGCAGAAGCGTCTGTGCGACCCGTTTTTCTCCACAAAATTTACCGGGCGCGGTCTCGGTATGGCTGCTGTGCTTGGGATTGTGCTCGGGCATAAGGGGCTTATTTCCGTGGACAGTGCGCCGGGCAAGGGGACAACCATGCAGATGTTGTTTCCTGTACTCGCTGCCCCGGCGGAGAAAAAGGCCGCGCCCGAGGAACCGCGAAAGAAGCATACAGACGGGTACGTACTACTGGTTGACGATGAGATCATTGTGCGCAATGTCGCGCAGAAGATGCTGGAGCGGGCGGGTTTCAGGGTGCTTGTGGCGCAAAGCGGCTGGGAAGCGCTACAACTGCTGGATGAATACCCCCATAGCGACATTGCCTGCATTATTTTGGACTTGACCATGCCGAACATGGACGGCGCAAAGACGTTGCGGGCCATCCGCAAGAAGAATACCTATATCCCAGTTATCCTCTCCAGCGGCTACAGCGAAGAAGAGGCCACATCGCGATTGAGCAAGCATCATATCGCCGCGTTCCTGCAAAAGCCATACAAGGCGAGCACTCTTGTGGAACTGTTGCGGCGGATATTGCAATAGAGACACCGGGCGGCAGTGGACGATGCGAGACGGGGCGAAGCATTTAGATTGAACGCGCTGCTCCAGCATGGTAAGATTCTTACAGCGATTTTTCCCTAACACGAAAATTTAGGTTAACCTTGAAGGAGTCCAAGTATATTATGGCGTCCATCAATCCAGAGATTTTCAGAGAATATGACATCCGGGGCATTGTAGGAACGGACATTGACGAGTCTGTGATGGAAACCCTGGGCATGGCATACGCGGCGTATCTGCGCGGCAAAAAAAAATACAACACCGTGGTCATAGCCCGCGACGGACGGTTGTCAGGCCAAGCGCTGTCGAGCGCGGTGATTGACGGGATTACCGCCTGCGGCATTAACGTGATTGACATTGGCATGGCGCCGACGCCGGTCCTCTATTACGCATTGAACATACTGAAAGTGGATGGCGGCCTGATGTTGACAGCCAGCCACAACCCGAAAGACTACAACGGGATGAAAGTGGGGGTGGGGAAAACGACCATTTATGGCGCGGAAATACAGAAGCTGCGACACCTCGCTGAAAAGGGAGTCTTCCCGTTGGCGCCGAAAAAGACCGTGACCATTACGCGCATGAACATGTTCGATAAGTACATGTCCCGGGTGGAACGCGGCATTACCCTCAAGCGCAAGCTAAAAGTGGTGGTGGACGCGGGCAATGGCGTTGGCGGCATTGTGGCCGTTCCATTGTACGAGGCGCTGGGTTGCGAGGTGATCCCCATCCATTGCGAAGTGGACGGCAATTTTCCCAATCACCATCCCGATCCTACGAAAAAGGAAAACCTGAAAGATTTGATTCGCGCGGTCAAGAAACACAAGGCTGACCTCGGCATTGGCTTTGACGGCGATGTGGACCGTTTGGGCGGCTGTGACGAAAAGGGCAACATGCTGCCCGGCGACCGGCTGCTGGCGCTGTTCGCGCGCGCCATTCTGAAGGTGAAGCCCGGCGCCACAATCATGGGCGAGGTAAAATGCAGCCGCAGCCTGTACGAAGATGTCGAGAACCACGGCGGCAAGGCGATCATGTGGCGCACGGGGCATAGTCATATCAAGGCGGCCATGAAAGAACACGGCGCAGAGATAGCGGGCGAGATGAGCGGCCATATCTTCTTCAAGCATCGCTGGTACGGTTTTGACGACGCCATTTATGCTGGTGCGCGTCTGATGGAACTGCTTGCCGCGGCGAAGAAACCATTGAGCGCCCATCTGGCTGACATCAAGGAACGGTACAGTACGCCGGAAATGGATATGAACTGTCCGGACAACAGAAAGTTCGATGTTGTTGCCGAGGCCACGAAATACTTCAAAGACGAACTTGGCCTGGAAGTTGTCACCATTGATGGTGCGCGTATTGAGTTCCCCGATGGCTGGGGGTTGCTGCGCGCCTCCAATACAGCGCCGAAGCTGGTGATGCGCGTTGAAGCCGATACCCGGAAACGGGTAAAGGAAATAGAAAAACTCATCCACCACGCGCTGAAACGGTCTGGCATGTAACAATGTGGCCGCCGGCGCGATGTTATTTCATGCTTCCGGAGTCGTCCGCCGACAGATGGTTGCGGCACTGATCCTTACGAAGCGGCGCTGCGGGGACGCGCCACGGGGATGCGCTTCAGATAGGCCAGGGCGCTGATGTAGCGCGCGTTGTTGTACAGGGAAAAGCCGTTGGTGCTTTCATTGACGGCGCCGGTATTGCCCATATCGAAGTGATATCTGTCATCGTCCGCGGCGCGCGGGCCGATGCCGTGCAACACCGCTCCGTACAGGTCGTCGCGCGTCATGCCCGCCGGCAACACAACCGGCGGGGATGCGTCCCCGTCGCATAACCCAACGACCATGCACACGCCATAGGGATTATTTCCCAGCAGCCAGTTGATTTGATCATGGACAAATTCTCTGAATTGTGGATTCGCGGCATAGCGCTGCGCCTGGGCCATTATTTCCGCTGTGGCCAGTAAACGCGTATTGGCGCCGCGCAACGGGTCTTGCGCGTCGGCGTTCCAGACAAAAAAGCCGCGTCCGGCCGCTTCCGTCTGAAGGGGGAGCCCGAAGGGATTGTCGGCGTGGGTTACGACTTGTTCGGCGATTCCTTCAAACAGGTTGCCCAACGCCGGGGTTATAAAGGTACCCGTGTATCCTTCGTAATCAAGCAGCGTTTCCACACGTTCCGTCGAGACGCCCGGAAAGATTATCCGGGCATATTCCAGATAGCGGTTTTCCTGGGTCGTCGCGTACAGGTCCATGGCCACGGAGAAGCACAGTGGACACGCGCGGTTCGCCGTCATGATGCGTTCAGCCAACTGCCGCGCCGCGTTCCGTATTGCCTCCGAGTCGGGATGAAAACGGGCGCCGCAGGCCAGAGACGCCGCGAACAAGGTTTCGTCCCGCTTGCTGGTTATTGCTGCGGCGTTGCCGTCGTTTATCCAGTGGGCCAATCGCTCCAGACCATATAGCGCCTCTTCATGAAGCGGCGCGAAAGCGGGGGTGTCCTGGAAACGTCCACGCAGGATGCTCCACGACCGGACAATGTCCCATAACAGCGCCGCATCGGATGCGTCGCCAGTGAATGTGGCGTTCCACAATTGTAATGTGCTATTGTCTGACACGGGCGCGCGCAGACGCTTAAACGGCGCGAGCGCTGGCGCGAAGGCCTCTTCCCACAGGACATTAAACCCGATTCGTATGGGGGCGGTTACCGGGGCGCCGTGATCAAGTTCAACGGTCAGCGTAAACTCGCCCTCCTCCTGGAGCGCGGAAAAATCCCCGCGGTGATAATAGCCATCCCATTCCGCGCCGTCCGCGCCCTGAATGCGGGTTGTTCGTGATAAGTCGCCGCTGTAAACGGTGGTTCCGAAGGCGTCCACAAGTGAAAATGCCGCCTTGTCCGATCGGAAGTTGGCGCTTACCACAAAAGACTTCGGGCCCACCTGTTCATAGCCAACCTTGTTATGGAACATAGCGACTTCCGGTTTGCTGCTGAATACGCCCATCAGCCTGATGCTTTCCAAGCGAAAGCCGGCGGCGTCTTCAGGATAAACGGTCAGGGCGACCCTTGCGCCATCGGCGCCTTCGGGCGCTTCAGTTTCGGCCAGGTTGAAGCGACGGCGCGCGTCGCTGCTGACAGGCGGTTCGCGCCATGATTCGGTTTGCGCTGTAACGTTGTTCTCGAGCCAGCGCAATGTCGCCGCGACTTCATTTGCGCCGGCGCCCAGAATAACGCCGGAAACGGCTACACAGGCGGGCTCCAGCGGCAACGGCGGCGAAAGCAGCGTAACAGGCGTTGATTGCGGCGCGATTGAAAAGGCCTGGGCGTCTTCATCCTCGCCCCATGTTTCGGCGTCGGCGGGGATGGTGTCCAAGGCCGTTTCATCGCCGTCAATGAATGTCCAGCCGGCGGGCGGTCCCGCCGCCATGTCGTCAGGCGTAATCTCGAGTATCGTCTTGTATTCTCTTTGGTCGGTCTCCAGTCCAAACGCGACGGCACCCGTCATTCCAGACAAAAGCAGTGCCGCTTGAAAAATCGCCGTAGCCCCATAAGAGTATTTCATGGCCGCAGTTTCCAGTACAATGCCGATATAATTTCGTTTGTTTCCATGCTGTGCGCGCCGTTTACTCAACCCGCGTAGATACGCCGGTTTTCGTGGTCATACCGTTGCCGTTGTCCGGTATGCAGCGCCTCGGCGGCCATGATGGTTGCTGCCGAGTGTTGATGACCGTATTCGATATCCGCATTGGGTCGTTGCCGACTGCGAATACATTCGAGCCAGTTGGCGATATGGTCTTCATCGGGTTCCGGCGTCAATGCGCCCGCTTCAATGGCTTTTCCTTCTTCGCCGCCGTCGCCGTTATAACTTAAGCGGTCCAAATCAAGGGTGCCATAACGTCCGTGGATAGTGTATTTGTTGCCCGCCGCGTTGGTCAGGCTCATGCACCAGTCGAACAGGAAACCTTCGGGATAATCTAGCAGCGCGTGGAACACGTCGGAGTGTTCGCGGCCGTCTTTCCATACATAATTGCCGCCGTGCGCCACGGCGCTGTCCGGATAGGTTGCGCCGGTGATAATGTGCGCCGCGTCAATGAGGTGGCACATCCACAGCCCTGAAATGCCGTTGGTACACATTTTGTACAAGTGCCAGCGGCGCAATAATTTCGGGTCGAAGTCTACCATGGGCCGGTTGAACAGGTAGGCCTCCCAGTCCACATCTTCCGCTACACAGTCCGAATAATCGCGGGCCCAGCGCGGATGGTTAAAACAGTTGGCCGCCGAGATACGGCTCACATGGCCCATGCTGCCCTCGGCCAAAAAAGCGCGCGCCGCCTTCCAGCGTCCCTCGCTGCGGCGTTGCGTACCCACTTGCACGACGCGTTCGGTTTCACGGGCCAAGTCAACCGCCAGGTTCGCGTTGTCCAGGTCCAGGGCCATGGGTTTTTCGACAAACACGTCCTTGCCCGCCTTCAACGCTTCGATCATGATCGGGGTATGCCCGAAATCAGGCGTGGCAATCACCACCGCGTCAATATCGTCGCGCGCGAGCACCTCCTGAAACCGCGACGTGGCGAAGGGTTTCGCCTCGAACCACCGTTCGACACGCGCCTCGGCGGCTTCGCGATTCTTGCGCCACACATCGCATACTGCCGTGATAGCCACGTTGTGA
>SLFT01000109.1 GCA_007124105.1 Candidatus Hydrogenedentota bacterium
GAAAGCCCCGTGAACGACAGTCCCACCATTTCAGTCAACAGACTGCGCTATAGACGAAACCACAGACAGAACGACAACACGCCTGCCGTCTCCCAAAACTCGGAAGAGGTTGCCAGCCATTTATTTGCCCGTTGTGGCAAAACCATATATACTACATCCGTCGCGGCTACACAACCACTATTACAGTGTACAGTATTGAACAACAGGAGACAAACAGACGATGAAGATTGGATTTCATACTGACGCGTTTAACAGCGCTTTTTGCGATTTTGAGAAATGTCTGCAATGGGCCCGTGACAATGATGTGCATTACATCGAATGCGGCCTGATTGACGGGGTAAGTTGGATACACGGGCTGGGGTACCAACCCCATGTAGCCCTGTATGAAGACCCTATGCTGTTGCGGCATAAGATGGCCGGTTACGGCGTACAATTTTCGCAGGTGGACGCGGCATTCCCTTTGTCCGGCGCGGACGGCCCTTCGCGGGGGCTGCCCTATGTACTCAAATCGTTGCCCTGGGCAAAACATGCCGGGTGCGATTGCGTCGCCACAACGGATGGACTGCACAAGCCAGAAGGATTCACCGATGACGAGGCCATGGCGCAAATGCGCCGGCTATACCGCGAAATCGTCAATACGGCAACTGCCTACGAGATAACCGTGAACATCGAGGTACATGGTTATTTCACCACCAACCCGGACCGGCTGGCAGAGATGCTCGACTTTTGCGACAGCCCCTATTTTGGTCTGAATCTGGACACGGGCAACTCGTTTATCGCGGGACAGGACCCGGTCGCCTTTTGTGAACGGTTCAAGGAACGCATCACGCATGTACATGTCAAGGACGTGAGCGAATCATTGGCGGCTTCCGTACGCGGCGGCCAGACGGGTATTGCCGTTAGTCATTGCGCCATTGGCGACGGCGTGAATGCCGACAATATCCGGCGCTGTCTGGAAATCCTGCGCGACTGCGGGTTCGACGGCACGCTCAGCATGGAATGCGAAGGAGCGGGTGGACCGCTTATTGAAAAATCGCTGGCATGGTTGCGCGCAATGCTGTCCGAACTTAACATTACCGAGGAGAAGTGATATGAAAAAAAGCGTTGTATTTCTTATCTGCGGCTTTATGGCGTCAGCCGTTGCCGAAACGATCCCCATTGAAGCCTTTGCGCCTGGCACGGTACCCGGCGAGTTTCAGGTGACCACAAGCGATGTCAGCGGTACATTACGGTTGGGCGGCATCTCATTCGGGTTCTCGCCATTTGAACATGTCCCAACAGAAACAAACCTGGTCAGCGCCATGGGACTGTTGAATTATTACCGCATATTTACAACAAATCATCGCTACGGCGAAAGTATGCGCGCCATACCCAGTGAGGCGAGCCTCGAAGGGCCGGACACAGTGCGCGTGCATTGGCCCGCCGAAGAAGACCGTCCCTTCGCGTTGACAGGTATCTATCATTGGATAACCCCTGACACAGTAGACCTGGAAACCATTGTGGAGGCGACCGACACGTTGCCTGCCTTTGATGTATTTCTGGCCTCTTACCTGTCGGAACACTTCCCTGCCTCGGCTGTGTATGTGAAGGCTGGGGAAAATGAAAAAGAATTTATCACGGCGGAACCGGAAGACGGTGTCTGGCAGGTGTTTCCACGGGACGACGACGCGCGCGCGCTGGTGAAAGACGGCCGTTGGGACATTCCGCCCAGCCCGGTGGATTGGGCAGTACGCCCCGAATTGGCCGCGCCGCTCGTCTATCGCCGCGCTGCGGACTCCGATCTGGTCGTGGCCATGATGGCGCGTCCGGAAGACTGCTTCGCCGTGTTTACGCCCTTTCGCGGCGAGCATCATTACTCCATGTACTTCTCGTTGTTTGGCGACACGCTTGAAGCCGGCGACACGGTACGGGCGCGTATCCGCATGGTAATCGCCGAGATGGACGACGATGCTCTGCTGGCGCGTTATCAGGAGTTCCTGGACAGCGACCAATAAGTATAAATTGCATTGTTGCGCCCTGGACAAGTCAATTCGCATGGATATCTCGGGCAGAATAAGCTGGCTGGTGATGTTTCAACCTTATAACTGTGACAAATGAAATATTTACATCGCTTTTTACTGGCATCAATTGCAGCAAGTATCCTGTTATGTGCGACCGTTTGCGCAGAACCTGTCGCAGGCTTTGTCACCCATTACCACGAAGGTTCGCTGGAGGCGTTGTCCGATACTCCTGTGACAGCGGAGCTGGCGGACTTGATCCATTGGCGGATGGTTGATTTGGATGAGGCGAATCCACGCGTCGAGGATATGCGCGTGGATTTCAGCAACGCCGAAGGCTGGCTGCCCATGCTGCGTGAAAGCGGGCGTAGGGGCTATCCTATTATTGATACGGCCATGTATCATTCGACCATGGGCTGGCGTCGCGAGATGACAGCGCGCGCGAACCAGAACATGGTGGGCGCGGACGGCAATGTCTGGAATTTTTCGTCGCTTCATTCGCCTGTGTTTCGCGCGTCGGTTTTTTCCTACATCGAACAGTTCACGGACTGGTTCCAACGGCATGACACAGAAGGACGTGTGCCGGGATACCTCAATGGCGCCGAATGGTTCTATCCCGGTTCGCTGGACTATAGTCCGTTGGCCCTGTCCGCGTTCAGGGAATGGCTCGGGGCCAAGTACGAAACACTGGACGCATTGAACGCAGCGTGGGGGAGAGACCACAGTTCCTGGATGGACGTAGAGCCGCCGCGTCCCTCGATCATCGGCGGTTATCACGCCAATGAACCTACATTCGCGCTGAATGGCGGCGCCGACGCCAGTTACGCCGCAGCCCCTGTGCCTGTGACGCCGGGACGGCGTTACACTGCGGCGGCGGAGGCGTCGGGAGTGGGAGCGGCGGCGCGTTTCGCGGGCTTTCATCTTGCATGGCTGGACGACGCGAAGAATCTGATTACCGTCTCCGCCGTACATGGCGACGGCGGCGACAGCGGGGCGTATTGGCTCGAAGGCGACGCGCGAGCGCCAGTCAACGCAACCTCGGTAATCGTGCATTGCAAACTATTGGCCTTTGGTGAAGTAACGTTTCGTAATCCCACATTCATGGAAAGCGGCCCTGATATAACGCTGGTCAGCCGCGACGAAGCGGGGTGGACGCATCACGCCTACGCCGGCGAAAGTGCGGCTTCCGCTGCTATTGACGACGGCGATCTTGTTCTTACCTTGAGAGCGGAAAGCGCCGATACCCTTGAGGGAAACGTTGCGCGCGTACTGGAGGATTGGGTTGTCTTTTCTTTCGAAGCCATGGCCCATTGGCTGAACGACTGCGCGCGCCATATTCGCGCCAACGACCCCGACCGCGAGATTTCCAGCTACGTGGGTTTTGTTTTCGCGCAACAGGCGCAATGGGACTACGCCATGGTGAACCAGCGTCTGGACATCAGCCTGATGAACACGCCGGACATTGACGTGAACGGCATCCAGATGTGTATTGCCGGAAACGATTATACCTGGACGACCAGTGTGGTGGATATGGCGCGCAAATACGGGAAGCCCGTGCGCGCCACCGATCTCATAGATTTTCCTTATGGCCTCTATTCCGGATTTGAACCCATATACCGGGGTACGCTGGCGGCTGTACAACACGGCTTGACGGAGGTGTTCTGGTATGGGTGGAAAGGCGTCCCTGACTACTCCTATTTACAGCGCATGACCACAACGGACCGCAACCGATTAATAAGCGATACCCGTAGCGCCATTGAAGCCGTCGCCGGATATCGGCCATTTACCACTATGGCTCAGATTGCGCCCATCATGAGCTATTCCATTGCCGACGAAGACGGTTACAAAGGCGACATGATTGACAACGGCGGTTTGTATCATTTGCTGCTGGACGCCGGATTTACCGTGGATATATGGACGCCTTATGAGATAGAGAACAGTGAAGGCAACCCACTGGAACAGTATGACGCGTTATTCCTGAGCGATTGCCCCGTGTTGCCGCGCGCCGTACATGCAAAACTGGAGCAATTTGTCGAGCGGGGCGGCGCGCTCATCAGTAGTGGACGCCTGCCCGAAAAGGACTTGCGCGGCAACGCCTTCGATGCGCCCCTTTCCGACCGGGAACGGGTGGCGGCGCTGGGCGACACTATCGGACGGCGCTACTGGGGAAGGGTGCGTCGCGAACAGGTTTACGGCAATACGCCGCCTGTCCTGGTGGAAGCGCCGGACCCAAATCGTACGTCGGCGCTGCGCCAGACACTCCGAAAAAAGGTTACAGACGCTGTTATAAACCTCGGTGTTCACCGCCCCGTTGTATTGCCGGAAAACAACGGCGATGTTCACGTCGTGCCGTTCCTGAGCGAGGAAGACGGCGCAATACTATTGTTCCTGGTACACAAAGGTTCCGGTCGCTGTCACCATGTAGATATGCGGTTCGCGCTTGAGCAGCCCGTTGTGAAAGCGGATGCCTGGCGTGATTTCGACAGCCACGCGTCCTGCATGGTCCTGGATGATAACATGATACGTGTCCCTGATTTTTCTCATACCTGCCTCGTTTATCTCACATTCTGACTACCTGATGTATCACGCACGCGACAAACAGACGTGCCAAAAGCCACTCCACGCATCAGTCGCAGAAGTCCGGCCAGGTTGCTTGTACTAAGCATCCACGCCCCTGCTCCTTGCCCCGATACATGAGCGTGTCCGCCAGACGAATGGCACAATCTACGTTGTCCGGCGCTTCAATATACGTTGCCGCGCCAATTGTCATGCTCACCAACCAGCGACTTGTTACTTCACGCGCCACTTTCTCCATGATTCTTTCCAGCAATATACGGGCCTGCGCCGCGCCCGTGTCGGGCAATAAGAGCGCGAATTCATCACCGCCAAGACGCGCCGCCGTGTCGGTTGCGCGCAGGTCGCCCCCAACAATGGAAGCGGCAACCTTAAGAAGCCTGTCGCCCTCCGTGTGACCGGACCGGTCGTTGATTTGCTTGAAGTGGTCTAAATCAATGTAGGCGATTGTAAACGGCAATCCATTGCGCATGCTTAACCCGATGGTGCGTTCCACGTGCTCCTTGAAAACACGGGCGTTCGCAAGCCCGGTAAGCCCATCCGTGCGAGAAAGCATGCGCTCGTGCTGATAGACATTCCACAGCGCAACGACCAGTTCGTTAATCAGAAGAAAAAAAACGAAGCGCACACTTGCGTTCCACAAAGGAATCCACCAGACAGAATAAGGCATCCCGTTTGTGACATCCAGATACCCCCACACCGCAGCGCTGACAACCGCGAAGATACGGCCTGGCCCGGCGGATATCAGGATGCCGGCATACACAACAGGCACGAGGTAGAAAATAGAAAAACTCATTTCGGCGCCGGCGAAAGCGTTGAGTGACGCTACCACCCCAAGGAGCAGTAGCGCAAGTGCCGTACGCAAAAGCAGCGGCAGCGCAAGCAAACGCTCTATCCAAGTGGCTACACGAACTGATAGGCTGGCAGCCTCCAATGTCTCGTTCACTTCCACACCCTCGCAAGCATTCTCTTCATTTCCCATGACAAACCCCTTTTTTTACCTTTGCACACACAACACCACCGCTACCGGCATTCATGTAAGAAATGCCGTATCCAACGCAATCAACCGCTTACATGACTCGTAGCTTAGCGAACTGATGACACAGACTTCTAAACGCTTATAAGCGTAACAGATAAGACGGAATAAACGCAAAATTGTTGCCCGACTGAATAACATCACTCTAAACACGGTACTAACGCAGGCGTTGCCCGCAACTCAGAACTAAAGTCGTTTTTTCATAAGTCCCATACGTCCTATACAACACTGTCGCGCCCAACCTCCCGTTCCCAGGTTCCAGGTTGAAACGCAATCTCACGTCTGTATCCTCGTTCCCAGATTCCAGGTTGAAACGCAATCTCACGTCTGTATCCTCGTTCCCAGATTCCAGGTTGAAACGCAA
>SLFT01000365.1 GCA_007124105.1 Candidatus Hydrogenedentota bacterium
GAAGGTGAGCCCGCTGAAGGTGAGCCCGCTGAAGGTGAGCCCGCTGAAGGTGAGCCCGCTGAAGGTGAATCTGTCGAGGGTGAAGACGACGTGCCCACTGCGGGTGAACTTGACGCCATTGCCGACGAATTGCTCAGTCAGTTTGAACAGTCCGACGGGGATGGAGACGGCAGCCTGAGTTATGACGAGGCGCGAGCTGTCATTTCAGAACTGACGCAAGCACAGTTTAACGCGCTTGACAGCGACGGCGATGGTTATTTAACGCGCGAAGAACTGCTGGCTGCAACCGACGGCCGCATTACAGTGCCGAATGTTGTCGGCCTGGAACGCAATGAAGCCAATGCCGTCATATCGGCGATCGGTCTGCGGGTTGCCTCCGTAACCCGTGAGTACAGTGACACGGTTCCCGAGGATCATATTATCCGACAGGTCCCGGAAGCCGGAACACGAGTCGCCGTGAACAGCGGCATTTCCCTTGTCCAATCCAGAGGACCGGAATATCCCGAGAAGACGGGCTGCGGCTGTTCTTGCAACGATTCTGGAGCTGAAGACGCTAAAGCGCTGCTACAGAAGGTATTCAGCGATTGGCTTCTTATAGGTCTGGCCATGCTGGGACTATGCAGTTGGAGAGTAAAATAAACCCGTATAAATTGCACGAGTTGTTTACGCGCCTTTTAACGTCAATAGGGTTTGTGTTGAAATACTGTTGATTGCACTGTGGGACTTTCTGCCTACTATGGTGTAGGCAGAAAGTCCTCAAGGTGCGCATAGTTCTTCCGGGCAAGGCCGTTTTCGTTGAAAGGCGCTTCACCGTTGGTGCGCTCGAGGATATCCTGGTCAATATAAAACTCGTTGTGCGGTTTGAACCCGGGGATGGTGAGAATATTGACGAAAACGTCAAGCCCCCTATGCCCCACGCCCGGCGGGATATACACAAAGTCGCCGCGCTTGAGCGCGTGGCGCTCAACATGGCGCAGGTCGGCGAGGTCGGGGTACAGGATGATCGCTGCTTCACGGTCTTTGTTGACGATGCCGTAGTCGCCGGGGTCGAGTACGAGGTACATCTCACTCTGGAGCAGTCCGCCGCGACGGGGCTGACACGGGTGGAAATGGGTCGAGGACAGCTCGCTGGGAATGTTCACCACGTGCGCGTTCACAAAATTGAGGCCGTCGCCTTCCTGGCCGGGATAGTCCATGTACCAGGTGAGTGGAAGCCGTCGCAGCGGCTCGAAATCAAAACTGCAGCCGCCCGCCGTGTCCAGCAGATAACGCAATCGCCGCACTGTTGAAACATGGCGTGTCTCTCTGTCCCGTTTTTCAATGCTCATGCAGGCGAAAGCGCCGCGCACCTGCACTTCCTCCCCCCCGCAAACAGTAATCTGGTCGCCGGCCATGATGCGTTCGTAGGAATCTGTCTGCTTCACGGAGAATCCTTGTTCCCGATACACGCCGTACAGCGCCTCAAGGGTCTCCTCGACATGCGTGTCTTGCGACCAGGGGCGCGGCGCGTGGTCAAGTCCCCAGAGGTAGGCCGCAATATCGCCCACAAATTCCGCGCCCCTGCGGCGGTCAAGGATTAGCTGTACATGGGGCGCGGCTGCTTCGTTGATGCTTCCCATGCCTTTCTCCAGGATGTCGAGCATGGCGGCGAACCCAGGATTCATCGGTTCGCGTACATAGTCATTTGGCAACGAATTTCCGTCGCCTTCTTGCGTCCGGTAGCCTTCTGACAACAATATCTCGCCCTCCCCACGATAAAGCCAAAACACGCGCATGCCGCCATGTTCGGCGCGAAGAACGGTCTCGCCATTCACCTCGGCGGTGTTCAGGATAAGCTCCGGATAGTCTGTCTCAAGTTGTTGTTTTGCGACGGCAAAGCCGTCGGCGTCCTCAACATGGGCGATTCTGTGTTTACTTGGTAACGGCATAGTCAGCGTGATAACCTCCTTCTTTTTTCGTAACTGTCCACTAAGAGACCTCAAAAGAGGCCTGTAGGGTGGGTGAAGCGAAGCGGAACCCACCGTTCTGCCGCCACACGTTTTCCGGTGGGTTCCGCTTCGCTTCACCCACCCTACAGAATCGGAAATTGTGATTTTGGAATACTAGACAGTTACCTTTTTCATGCATTAGCGTTTGTTGCCGATAAGGTTCGGCAGTAGTTCTCTGTGAATGTTGGCCAACGCCCCGGCGGGGATTTTGGCCACCTCGCGATCATAACTAAGCAGCCCGTTGATTTCCACCTCCACGTCGGTGGTCTGGGTATACACGCCCGCGGCGATGCCGTCTTGACGCAGCGCGTTCAGCCGCTCGATGGAACCGCGATAGCGCTCCGTGTATTCGTTCAAGTTTTCGGGCAGTTGCTTGCCATAGCCCCAGTTTTTCTGATCAGGATTCCATAGATGACCGTCCACCGGGAACCCATGACCGCCAAATTCGCCCACCACTTTGATGAATTCGTTGAAGCGTTCGGGAGCGAAGGGGAACCGGGGTTCGGGATAGGCGTGTCCGTCCACAATATCGCCAATGGGGAAGAAATTGCCGCCGCTGGCTATGTTGACCAGGCGACTCGGATCGCGTTGTGCAACCCATCGTCCGACTTCCATGGTGCGCTGTTGGCCCCAGGCCTCGTTGAAGGGAACCCAGACCACAATGGCGGGACTGTTTTTGAGCGTGTCCATCATGCGCTCGAGTTCAACCATGAATTGTTGATGATGTTCCTCCGGCCATTGTGCATCCTCCGGGTTTTCATTCAGAAAGGTCCAGGGCGGGTTCTCGCCGCCGCTGGGCTGGTCCTGCCAGAGCATCATGCCAAGACGGTCGCAATGGTAGTAGTAGCGGCGCGGCTCCACTTTAATATGCTTACGGATCATGTTAAAGCCTGCCGCTTTCAAATATTCAATGTCGTACAGCATTGCAGCGTCAGACGGCGGCGTAAGCAGGCCGTCAGGCCACCATCCCTGGTCCAACGTGCCCCAATGAAAAATAGGCGCGCCATTGAGGGTAAAGCGCAGGTGTCCGTCGGCGTCGCGCGTTTTGCCCACGGTACGAATGCCGGCGTAGGATACCGCCCTGTCTAGCGTGTTTCCCGCGCCGTTCAGCAGGTGAACGTCAAGGGTATAAAGGTGCGGCGTTTCCGGCGTCCAGAGTTTGGGGTCCTCCAGATAAATGGACAGACCCGTTGCGCTTCCTTCCGCGGACAGCGCCCTTTCCTCCTTGTCCAGCACGATTACACGAAGGCGCGGCGCACCTTCGGGGCCGTTGACCTTCGCCGCAACACGTATCAGACCGTTTGCCGCGTTTGTGGTGATATCCAGGTCTTCGATATAGGTTTCGGCGACCTGTTCCAGCCACACCGTCTGCCAGATTCCCGACACGCGGGTATACCATATTCCCTGGGGTTCGAGCACCTGTTTGCCGCGCAGTTGCCATGCGTCGGTTTCGTCTTCCACGCGCACAACAATCTCGTTTGCGCCCCGCTGAACCGCCCGCGCGACATCAACGGCGAAGGGGGTATTGCCGCCCTGATGACTGCACACATGCATATCGTTCACCCAGACGTCGCAGCGGTAGTCTACCGCTTCAAAATTCAGCAACGTCCGTCTTCCCGCCGTGGACGCCAGTTCGATGGTACGGCGATACCACAGCGCTTCAGCGGGCTGCAGTAGACGTTGTACACCGCTGAGTCTGGATTCCAACGCGAAGGGAACCAGTATGTGTCCATCCCACTGCTCCGGCGTATTCTTTTCCGCAACAGAGGTAATGGCATACTCCCACAGCCCGTTCAGGTTCTGCCAGTTTTCCCGCACCAACTGGGGGCGGGGATATTCATACCAGGCATTGTCCGGGGCAACATCGCGCCCCCATCTGGTGCTCAACGCTGTTTTGTAGGGATACATGTCCATTATTTTCGCTCTCCGAATGTGTGGGAGTATTGAACCCGGATAGTTCACCAGATTTCTATTGCGTATGCGAATGCGTACGTACCGCGTAAACGATATCCACTTGGTGACAGGCGTCTTTGCCTGCATCGTATCTCCCGGCAGGTTTCCTCGTGGCGTTCACAGCGCTTGTATACTACAACAAAGACAGCATCAGTTTGAAATCGCTTAAAAATAGGCGTCTCCGGCCTATGCGCCCCCGTATTATATTGATTTGACGTGTGATTGATTGTTATGGTTCTAGTATAAGTTGCGGGTAGTGCCCGTTTCGGATAAATATATTAAGGAGACCTATCAATGATTACTGCTATGTTGCGAAAAGGACTGTCATGCTGGAAACGCGGGGTTGCCGCCATTGGCGTTCTGGCGCTTGTTGGCGCGCTTGTGGCGGGGTATGGCGTTGTTCTGGCCGGTCAGAGAGACGCTGATTCCCCGGACTGGCCGCAGCGTCGTTTTGACGCGGCGCGCAGCGGGCAGACCCCGATGGAACTCGCCGATACGTTGCACTTGCAGTGGGTTCGCGAGCTGCCCGCGCCGCGTCGCGCGTGGCCGGAACAACGTGACGATATGGGCAAGACGGGGTTTGATATTTCCTATGAACCGGTTGCCGCCGCCGGGCTTTTGTTTGTGCCGTCCATGGTGACGGACAGCGTTACGGCCTACGACCTGGATACCGGCGCAGAGCGGTGGCGCTACTACACGGACGGACCTGTGCGCCTCGCGCCCGCCTATAGCGAAGGGTGGCTCTATTTCGGTTCTGACGATGGTTATCTCTATTGTCTCGACGCGCACAATGGCGAACTTTCGTGGCGTTTTCAAGCTGTTCCCAGCGATAGAACCGCATTGGGCAATGAGCGTGTGGTGAGCATGTGGCCGGTTCGCGGCGCGCCGGTTGTTGACAAGGGTATCGTGTATTTTGCCGCCGGCATCTGGCCGAACGAGGGCGTTTATGTTTACGCGCTTCACGCCGCAAGCGGCGATGTGGTCTGGTTGAATTCGGGCACGGGCGAAATGATGCTCGACGCTTACGGCGGCCGTTCCTATTCCTTTGGCACTGTCGCGCCTCAAGGCTCGCTGGCGATTTCGGGGGACACGCTGATTGTGCCCGGCGGCCGCAGCACCCCGGCGTTTTTCGACCTGCGCACGGGCGACCTGCTCGAATTCGAGATGGGTAAGCGCGACGGCGGCTATGCGGTGTCGTCTGACGGGCTGTTGCCGGTGCGGCAGTCGCTTATTCAGGCGGGCTCGAAGGAGTACGATCATCTGACCTGGTCGGAACGGGTTGACGGTCGCGTGTGGCGTCTGCTGGCGGCGCACCATCGCCTCATTGCCGTTACCGAGGAGGGCGCCATCTATTGTTTCGGCGCCGAAGAGCGCGAACCGATAGTCCATACATGGCGGCCCGCGGCCCTTGACGACGCCGACGCCAGATGGGCGGAAGAAGCGCGGCGTATTATGGAGGAAACCGGCGCGGATGCGGGCTACGCCGTGATGTTCGGCGTGGGTTCCGGGCAGCTGCTCGAGGCGCTGCTCGACCAGTCGGAGTTGCATCTTGTGGCTTACGATCCGGACGAAGCGAAGGTGGCGGCGCTGCGCGAACGGTTCAGCGACGCCGGGCTGTACGGTCGTCGTGTGGCGGTGCATCAGGGCAACGCGCTGTCCCGTCCCCTGCCGCCTTATATTGCGAGTCTTGTTGTGTCTGAGGATATTGCCGCCGCGGGGGATGACGGGGCCGCGCAATTCGCGCAGGCGCTATTTCATCCGATACGCCCTTATGGCGGCGCGGCATATTTGTTTGGCGACGCTGACGCGCGAGCGCGCCTTGCCGCGACCGCGGCCAACGCCGAACTCGAGCAGGCGACCGTAGCCAATGAGAACGGCGCGGTGGTGATTGCCCGGCCCGGCGCCTTGCCGGACTCGGACAGTTGGACCCATCAGTACGCCAACGCGGCGAATACGGCCTACTCCAATGACGCGCGGGTGCGCGCCCCGCTCGGGATCAGCTGGTTTGGCGGCGAGAACAACCATCGCAC